>JASFLD010000325.1:0-5351 GCA_050118275.1 Gemmatimonadales bacterium | reverse complement strand
TCGGAACGCCGGCATGAACTGCTCGTTCTCGCCCCAGATCTCTGACTCGAACGCCGAGCCGTCCGCCGAGAAGTGGCCGACGACCGTCCAGTCGCGGTTGGCGAAATGGATCGCCTCGCCGATGTCGGTGCCCTCGAACCGGCCTACGATGCTCTTGCCGACCAGGATCTCGGGAGCGCCCGGATTGATCATGCGACCGGCGATTATCCTCACGTTCTTCCGGACCTCGAACGCCTCGGGCCCCACGCCGCGCGCCACGACCAGAGCGTCACCCTCGCCGAATCGCTCGAGGCTGACCAGCACGTACACCTCGGCGCTGGCCAGTGGGCGTCCATCCGGCCCCCTCGCCACGAAAGGCATGCTGGTGATGGTCTGGACGGTGTTGCGACTCAGCCCGCTCATCAGTTCATTGTCGGCGCCGCTTCTGACCACGAGCACGTTCTCGCGCGAGCCGGTCTCGACGATGGCCGCGCGGAACCCGCGTGATAGTGCCAGCATCGCGATGAAGACCAGCACGACCAGCGCCATGCCAAGGGCCGTCGTGAGAGTGGAGACCGGTCGCTGCCGCACGCTGCGAATGTTGTAGATCAGTGGAATCTTCACATTCGCCTCCTCAGGCCACGTGCCGCAGCGTGTGCGCCACCGGCAGGCGCGCTGCCTGCCAGGCCGGCACCAGACCGCTGATCAGGCCGAGCAGCAGCGCGATCAACATTCCCGCTCCCGCTGTGCTCAACTTGACCTCGAACCCCGGCAGAAAGCCGGCGCCCTGGAAACCTGTGCCTTCGAACAAGAGCTTCGCGCCGAAGACGCCGATCGCGCCGCCGACCAGGGTAATCGCCGCCGCTTCCGCCAGCACCAACGCAAACAACAGTCGGTCGCTGAACCCCAGCGTCTTCAGCACGGCTACTTCATTGGTGCGTTCCCGCGTCGCCATCATCATCGTGTTGGCGGCCACCAAAAGGATCGCGAAAAAGACAGCGAGGCCGACGGCATTGATGAAGAAGCCGACATTACCGTACATCGAGACCATCCCGCTCTGAAATGCCCGCTCGGTTTCGGTGCGAGTGGCGAAGCGCGAGTTCTCGTAGTGCTCGTCGATCGTTGTGGCGACCGTGGCAGCTAGCGAAGGATCGTCCAGCTGAAGCACGTACCAACCGGGCTGTGCCCACTCCGAGATCTCGTACAGGTAGTCGTAGTGAAAGTAGAAAGCCTCGTCCGTCCAGCCGGGCAAAGGCGTGTAGACGGCGCGGATAGTGAACGGCCATTCTTGGACCGGGCTGTAGATCATACTCGTCAGGTTGATGGTCTGACCAAGACGCCAGCCGAAGCGCTCCATCAGACCGGTTCCGACCATGGCCGCTGTGCGCTCGCGCATGAACGCCTGCTTCTGGTCTTCCGGTACCACCAGCTCTGGGTAGACGTCGAAGTAGCTGTCCGCATCGACCGCGAAGCTCGGGAAGAAGTCCCGCGGATCACGGTAGATCCCGTGGAACCAGTTGCCCCACGTCACCCTCTTCACGCCTGGCACGTTGGACAACCACCCGTAATACGCTTCCGGCAGTTGAAAGACGATGGAAATCGCGTTCCGCGTCACCATGCGCGACTCGCTGCCCACCCGCCGGGCGTCCTCCAGCGTCGTGTTCACCGAGCGCAGCGCAACGAACAGAAAGAGCGCCGCGCTCACGGCCAGGAGGGTGAGGATGGTGCGCAGCTTGTTGCGCGCCAGGTTGACCCAGATCAATCTCGCATACTTCATCGCGTCAGCACCCCCTTGTCCAGGTGCATGACAGCGTGGCCGCGGTCGGCGGCTCGCGGGTCGTGCGTCACCAACAGGATGGTCTTGCCGAACTCGCCGTTCAGCCGCTGCATCAGCGTGAGGATCTCGTCCGCCGACCTGGCATCCAGATCGCCCGTCGGCTCGTCGGCGAGAATGAGGGTGGGATCGCTGACTATGGCCCGGGCGATGGCCACTCGCTGTTCCTGGCCGCCGGACAGCTGACGCGGGAAATGTTCGGCGCGATCGGAGAGTCCGACGACTTGCAGCGCTGTCAGCACGTGCTCGCGCCGCTCCCGCTTCGACAAGTGAGTGAGCAGCAACGGCAACTCGACGTTCTGGTAGGCCGTGAGTACCGGGAGCAGGTTGTAGAGCTGGAAGATGAAGCCCACGTGATGAGACCGCCAGGCGGCTAGCTCGCTGCGTGACATGGTCGTCACTTCCTCGCCGCCGACCCTGATCGTGCCGGTCGTCGGCTTGTCTAGCCCGGCGACCAGGTTCAGCAGCGTCGTTTTCCCGCTCCCCGATGGGCCCATCAGTACGAGGAACTCGCCCGCCTCGATGTCCAGATCGATGCTCTCGAACACCGGGATCTGCTGGGCGTCACGGTGGAAGACCTTCGACAAAGCGCGGATCTCCAGAAGAGCCATCTCTGTGACTCCTATCGCCTGGGGGCTATCGTTATGCGCATACCGTCTTCGAGACCTTCGACGTTCGCGATCACTACTCGCTCGCCGCCGTTCAGACCAGCGCGGATCTCACGGCGTTCGCCCGTCACCGGGCCTGCATCGACTTCCCGTCGCTCGACACGATCGTCGCGTACGATCCACACGATCTGACGACCGGCCTCGTCCTGTACTGCTGCGGCGGGCACGAAGACGCGGGCGGGCAGCGACTCACCGGGCGTGACGCCCTCGGCCTCGAGGAACTCGACCGTCGCCGCCATCTCCGGCAGGATGCGCTGATCGTGTTCCACGAAACTCACTTTCACCAAAACCGTCGCCCTCTGCCGGTCGGCTGTGGGTACTATCTGACGAACGCGGGCCGGGAAGGCAATGTCGGGATAGGCGTCCAGCGTGATGGTCGCCGGCTGACCATGGTGGACTCGCGAGATGTAGGACTCGTTGACGTCAACCTCGACCTCGAGTGTCTCGAAGTCGGCCATGGTGACGACCGCACCCCGAGTCAGTCCGCTGCCGGTGGCGACGGCCGCGACCACCTCGCCGACCTCCGCGTCCTTGCGCAAGATCGTCCCGCTGAAGGGCGCACGGATACGGGTGTTCTCCAGGTTCGCCCGAGCGACGCTCACCGCGGCCTCGGCGGCGGCGACGGTCGCTCGCATACGCTCGACCCGCGCCTGCGCCGTCGTCAGCTTCGCTGCCAGCTGCTCTGTCTCTTGAGCGGATGCCAGGCCCCGCGCCAGCAGATCCTTTGCCCGGGCGACGTCGCGTTCCAGTTGATCACGTTCCGCCTCGGACTCGGTCAGGCCAGCCCGGGCGGTGGCGAGATCCGCTCGCCGCTCCGCCAGCGCCGCGGCGTAGTCGTCCGCCTCCAGCCGCGCGATGATCTGCCCGGCCTCCACGACATCGCCTTCGTCGACGCCCAGGTACTCCAGCCGGCCGGTGATCTTGGAGGAGACCGAGGCCTTGGTGCGGGCGACGACGTAACCGTTCGCGGTGACTCCGGTCGAAAGGCTCGCCCCGCCGCCCACCAACTGGGCGGACGCCACCTGGACTGGCCGACCGCTGTCGCCGCGCAGGAGCAGAAACACGACGACGACGATGAGAGCCGCGGCGATCGCGATGTACGCGCTGCGGCGTACGGCGCGACTGACGCCTGGCGGCGGACGGTCGCGGTCGATGCGCAGCCGCGAGAGGTCGTGCGTGGATTCGCTCATGGTGTTCACACGGATCATAGACAAGGGCGCCTGCCGGAACAACGGATTGTGAAACTCGACCATCAGCGAGTTGTGGTTGCGTCCGGCGAGGGCGGACTCGAAGGCTTGCGCGCGCGACGCCGTCCGTCAATCTTTACAGTGTAAATATTAGCGCGAATCTTTACATTGTCAAGATGGCCATGTGCCCTGCTAGCCACCCGGAAAACCGCTCTTACCATCACGGTGACCTGCGACGCGCCCTCGTCGACGCCGCACTCGTGATCGTTCGGCAACAGGGACTCGATTCCCTGACCATGCGTGGGGTCGCCCGGGCGGCCAACGTCAGCCACATGGCTCCCTATCATCATTTCCACGACAAGGCCGCACTGATCGCCGCCGTCGCGGCCGAAGGTTTTCGCCGTCTGCGAGACGCTATGGCGGAGCGCGTGGCGAGCTGTTCAGAGGGACCCCCGCGGGCCCGCCTCCGTCAGTCGGGGGTCGCCTACGTGGTGTTCGCGGTGAAGAATCCCAACCTGTTTCGGGTGATGTTCAGCTCCGATGTGGTGGAGAGCGACGACCCCGATTTACAGGAGGCGTCGGCAGCGGCCTACGCCCTGCTGCGCGGCCTGGTAGACGATTCGCGAGCGACGAAGCGCGTCGATCGTGCTGAGGCCGAGATGATGAGCGTCAGCGCCTGGGCCCTCGTTCACGGCCTCGCCATCTTGTGCATCGACGGTCAATTGGGGCAGGAAGGAACGACTCCAGAGTTCGCGGAGAAGTTCGCGTACGAGGCGACGGGCGCGCTTCACAGAGGTCTAAGGAATGGCTGACGGACGGGTCTGGATGCCGGCCGTTCCTCTGGGCACGAGGCGGTGGTAAGGGCACGAGTGACCGAGGCGCTCGTGCCCCCGCCTGCGTTGTTGCGTGCCTCAGCCGCCTTCTCGGTTTGGTCGCCGCCACCTGACCGGGGCTGGCGGCTCGGACTTCAGTTCGATCCCCTCTGTCTCCAGTAGGCGCAGCGCCTCTTGTACGGCGGCCTCGAGCTGTGGATCGCGGCCCTCGATGACGGGCGCTGGGTCGTTGCGGACTTCGATGTCGGGAGCGACGCCTTCACCCTCCACGGCCCACTCCCCATTCACATCGAAGAATCCGCCGCGCGGTGCCACGAACCGGCCGCCGTCCAACAGCGGTGGAGTGTCCCACGTCCCCACCAGCCCGCCCCAGGTCCGGGTACCCACCAACGGGCCGACTTTCCTGAAGCGGAACAGGTAGGGGAGCAGGTCGCCACCCGAACCGGCCCGCTCGTTGATGATCATGACCTTCGGCCCCCACAGACCTGCCATTGGCTGGGTGAAGGGCTTGCGATCGCCAGCCCGCGAGTTGAAGTAGCCCGTCAGCTCCCGAGACAACACCTCGACGATGTAGTCGGCCGCCGAACCGCCGCCGTTGTTGCGCTCGTCGATGACGGCGCCCTTCCGGTCCTGCTGCGCGAAGTACATGCGGTTGAAATAGGTGTAGCCGCCGCCGCCCGTATTCGGCAGCCAGACGTAGGCCAGCCGGCCGTCGCTCATCTCGTCCACCTTCCGGCGGTTGTGCTCCACCCAGGCCCAGGTGCGGAGCTGGCGCTCGTTGGCGATCGGCTCGACGAACAGCTCGCGAGCGCCATCCAGACTTGGCCTGCTGTTTACGTTGACGGCGATC
>JASFLD010000324.1:0-5374 GCA_050118275.1 Gemmatimonadales bacterium | reverse complement strand
GTCACCGACTGCGTCGCCGTATTCGTCGCCCCGCCGTCGTCGGTCACGGTGAGGGTCACCGTGTAGCTCCCCGCCGCCGCATAGGTGTGGGACGGGTTCTGCGACGTCGAGGTCGCGCCGTCGCCGAAGTCCCAGCTCCAACCCACGACCGAGCCGTCGGAGTCTGTGCTCGTGTCGGTGAAGTCGGCCGTCAGGTCGTTGGCCGTCCAGCTGAAGCTCGCCGTGGGCGGCTGGTTCGTCGGCGGGGGCGGCGCCGTTACCGTCACGATCTGCGTCGCCGTGTCCGATGCTCCGTCGTCATCGGTCACCGTGAGCGTCACCGTGTAGCTCCCGGCGGCAGCGTAGATGTGCGGAACGTCGCGGGCCGTCGAGCTGAATCCATCGCCGAAGTTCCAGATCCAGCCGATCAGCCTCCCATCCGCATCGCTGCTGGCATCGTTGAACTCGCAGTCGAGATCCCCACAGTTGTACTCGAAGGCTGCCGTCGGCGGAATGTTCGCCGGCGCGCTGGCCTTCCCGATGTGGAGTCCGATTACGTTGTTGCTTGTCAGGCCATGCTCCGAGCCGACCCAGTACGGTGCGTAGCTGCACGACGTGGCCGAGCCCAGCGAGCTCGGTGTGCAGGCAAAGACGGTCGAAGAGTCGCCGCTAACGCCAGGGACGGAAAAGTCGCGCCGGGTACTGAGGTAGATGTCGCCAGTGACGTCATCGATCCAGACACCGGTCACATCTTCGTCGGACGAATCGTTCAGATCCACGTCCGATCCATCGAAGTACAGTGACCAACTCGTGCCTCCGGCATCCAGGGCGATCAAATCCTCGTCCCCGCCGGATGCCCCGGGTACGTTGAACGATCCTGACATGCTAATGACCAGCCGGCCGTCGGGCGCGAAGCTAATGGCGTCGATCTCCTCGCCGGCCAGACCGACGTCAGCACCCCTCAGATAGATCGAGAACGTACCGCTCGTCGTATTCAGGCCAGTGGAGCCGGTGAAACGCAGGATGTCGTAGGGGTCCACGCTCCCCACGTCCGGGAGTGTGGTCGCATTGTTGAGGTTCATCAGGATATCGCCGTTCGCGAGCAGCGCGAAGGCCCGGACGTCGCGGTCGTTGGAACCGTCTAGGCCGACGCCGCTCCCGTCGAAATAGACGGACCAGGAGTCGGTGTCGCTGTCGTAGGCGAGGATGTCCTCATCCTCGAAGCTGAGGCCACCGACAGAGCCACTGCCTGTCGACGTCACATAGATGATGTCCCCGACACGGGTCACCACATTCACCGTCTGCGTCGTCATGCCAGTCGCACCGCTATCGTCGGTCACCGTGAGCGTGACGGTGTAGCTGCCCCCGACCGCGTATGAGTGGGATGGGTTTTGCGCCGAGCTTGTCGCGCCGTCTCCGAAATCCCAGTTCCAGCCGGTCACCGTGCCATCCGCATCGGTACTGGCATCGGTGAAGTCGACGCTCAGCCCGCTCGCGTTCCAGGTGAACTCCGCCACCGGCGCCTGCGGGCCGGCGGTCACCGATTTGCTCGAGGTGGCGGTTAGGCCGTCATTGTCGGTGACCGTCAACATCACGGTGTAGACCGCGGCCGTGCTATAAGTATGCGTCGGATTCTGAGCTGTGGAGGTGGCACCATCGCCGAAGTCCCAATTCCACCCGATGATCGTCCCGTTGGGATCGCTGCTGTTGTCACGGAATGTGAGGGTCCGGTCTGGATTCTCCACCCACGTGAAGTCGGCGATCGGTGCGCCACTAGCGCCTGTGCACGTGCCGCTGCCCGAATCGGTAAAGCTATAGCCGGGAACGGGTACGAATTCCCACTCGTACGAGTAGTCGAGAAGGGTGAGCTTGAGGACGCCGTACACCGATTCGTCGTTGCGTATTTCGCTATTGGGTGCTTGGAACTGCCTCGTACTCACGCTTCTACCGCCGGTGCCAACGATAAACTCCCGGATGCCCGACGCCGGGTCCAGATTCCCATCCGGATCCTGGGGCGCGAAGCGTTCGTAATGGTGCTGGTGACCATTGATGATCACGTCGGCGCCATACTCGTACAGCGCATCCCAGAAAGGTTTTGTTCGGCTCGATGTGAACGAGCCTTGCGTGTTGCTCGAATAGAATCGCGGATGGTGGAAGACGGCCAGGACGCAGGCCTTCGTGTTCGCAGCCAGGTCCGCGCGTAGCCACTGATCCTGAGGCGACCCCGCATCGAGGGGAACGAAGGTGCTATTGCTGTTGAGCATCACGACATGCCAGTTCCCCACGTCCAGGCTGTAGTAGGCCTTATCCCTCGGTCCAATTCGATCGCCGTAGTAGTCGAACGTCGGATCGGCGTTCCCGAGATTGTACTCGTGGTTTCCGATCGTGGCCCACGTCCGATCCTTGAAGCGACCCCAGCTGGGCTCGTAGCACTGGGCGTACTCTTGCGCCGTTCCGTCCTCGTAGACGTTGTCGCCGGCGGTGAAGGCTAGCGCGTCGGGGTCCGCGGCGAGCACCGAGTCGATGAGGTCGGCCGTATCCTCGTCGTGGGTATTCGAACAGCTCGCCATGTCGCCGGCGCCGATGAACACTTGAGCGGCGCCGCCATCGGTTTGCGCGAATTCGACGTCGCTGACGGGGCCCAACGGATCCGGCTCGCACCCGACCACCAAGGCCAGGGTGGCACCGACGACGACAACCGGAATTACGGCGCCGATCGTGCTGAAAACTCGAGATGATGTCCTATGTCTTGAGCCCATACAACTTGCTGCTCCTTCGTGCCTGCCGTGTCTGTTCTGGGATATGCTCGGGCGATCGACTTGCACTGCCCGTCGCCGAGTGAAGCGGGACTTGCTGCTTCCGGGGCTCATAATGAGCATGTTCCGGGCCATGCCCGGCGACCTCGGGCCGGGCATACGAGGACGGCGTTCGCTGCACGCATTTCACCTCGTCTAGATGCAGGCCCGCGGGCTCGAGAACGGACGCCGGAGTTCCGATCGGCCGGCTGTCCCGTCAGCGCGTGCCCACCTTTCTGCTTCCTCTTATCGCGCGTACTCACCGTCCGCTGCTCTACTGTGTGTCGTGCGAAGGATCAGTGTCTGCGGCCCGTGCTTCTGCGTGCGTGACCGTTCCGCGGGGCGACGTTTCCTCGCGCCGATGTGCGGTACGACTGTTGCTCATGTACGCGTCAGGTTGGGTGGCGCGCGCTGCAAAACATCGCAACGCAAGGCAAGAAGCAGCGAGGCTTTCGCGCTGTTCCGGTTCAACAAGCTCTAGTATTCGCGCCTCACCGCTTGCTGTGTTCAGGACTCACTAGTGGTGATGCGTTGCAACGGGGCGCCGGCGCCACAGTGAAGTGACCACGCAACATTCCGCGGGTTGAGTAACTCGCACGAAGCTCACGGTTGATTCGTCTTCAGCTTTCTATGAAAGGGGCGTTCATGATCCACCAACAAGTCGGTGCCGGCACCGTCGACACGTGCCTGGCGGTTGCCGGAGACCGATGCGACCCGCGCGTCCGATACGGCGCCTCTCTGGGTCGCCGACCTGTGCCTAATGGTGTGGGTTCATAATGGAATCGTTTGTCGAACACCGAGAAGCGGGTTGGCTGACCAGCGTCGGCCGGGTCACCCGCATACCTGCGGAACGTGCAGTCTTTGAGCTCAGGCAGCGGCTCCAGCTTTCTTTGCCGGTTCCGGAGAGACGGTTGGTCTTGGTCGTCCTGGACCTGCTGGCCGTCAATACAGCCCTTCTTGCGGGCCTGTGGTTCAGCACCGGCCAGGTCGCGAACTCGGCTCTGCTGGTTAGTCACGCTTGGATCTTCGTTTTGGCGAGCGCTGTTTGGCTAGCGCTGGGCTTCACCTTTGACGCGTACGATCTGGGTATCGCCAGCCGATTGAAGTCCAGCACGGGCGCGGTTTTACGCGCTGGGTTTGCGGCTTGGGCCATCGCGTCGGCGGTACTCTACCCGGCCCTCTGGGCCGGCGTGCCCGCGGCGGCTCCGGCCGTCTACTTGGGATCCAGCCTGCTTTTCCTAGCGGCTGGTCGCGGCCTGTATGTGCTCGTGCTCGTCAGGCCGATGTTCAATCGCCGTGCTCTGATAATCGGCGCCGGGCGGGCGGGGCGTGAGATCGCACACGCCATCTTCCAACACGAAAACGGAGCTTATCAGGTTGTCGGATTCGTTGACGACGACAGCCGAAAGCAGGATCACATCATCGCCACGCGCATGAATGGCCGCTCGGCGACGGTATTGAGAGTGCTCGGATCGAGGGGAGCGCTGCCGGACTTGATCGCGCGTCACCGCGTCACGACGCTTGTCCTGGCGGTCACAGATCAGATCGATGGCATGCTCCTCCAGACGCTGATGGACTGTTTGGAGTGTGGGGTCGAGATCGTTCCCATGCCTGTTCTATACGAGCAGCTTACCGGGCGAGTGCCGATCGAGCACGTGGGTGAGAACTGGTATGTGTCGATGCCGATCGACCACCCCGGTACTCGCGCTATTCGGCTGGTTGTCAATCGCATCTTCGACGTGGTCGCCGCGGGTGTCGGCATGCTCTTCCTTCTGGCAGCCCTGCCGGTGATCGCGGCTGCCATCTACCTGGACAGTCCCGGCCCGATCTTCTACAGGCAAAAGCGCGTTGGCAAAGGTGGACGCCACTTCTGGGTCTACAAGTTTCGCTCGATGGTTCCGAATGCGGAAAACGGCAAGGCGATCTGGGCCAAGAAAGATGACCCGCGCGTGACCAGGGTCGGTGCTCTCCTCCGCAAGACTCATATCGACGAGTTCCCGCAGTTCATCAACATCTTGAAAGGGCAGATGAGCGCGGTAGGACCGCGACCCGAACGCCCCGAGTTCGTCGAAGAACTTGCCGCTTGCATCCCCTTCTATCGTGTGCGTCACGCCGTCAAGCCGGGTATGGCTGGCTGGGGACTGGTCAAGCAGGGTTACGGCGATTCCAGAGAGGAAGCCCTGCTGAAGCTGCAGTATGACCTCTACTACATCAAGCACCAATCGCTCTGGCTCGACATCGTCATCCTGCTGAAGACCGTTCTCGACACTGTCGGATTTCGAGGGCGATGATCTTCAGCCGGAACCCCGCCTCTGGGTGCCGTTGATCCGATAACGAGAAGAATGCGTCATGGCCCTCGAAGATGAGGCTCTGCGAGGCATCTGGTCGGGCATGAAGCCGAAGCCGCTTGCCGGCGCAACGACTGGATCGATTCGGTCATTAGTTCCGAAAAGCTCGCGCCATCTACAACGACGTCGGGACCCGCACAACATCTAAGTCATTGCGACGTAGTGCGTTATGGCCGCAGACGACCGCTGGTTGGGGGGCGGCACGTGGATTGCTCACTCTCTCGCCTGCGGGCCGAGGCTGGCCGGACCATG
>JASFLD010000323.1:0-5395 GCA_050118275.1 Gemmatimonadales bacterium | reverse complement strand
TGCCCACGACGGCGACTCGTACCGTGCCGTTCTTCGGCGTCTTGATACGCTCGACCAGCGCTCGCCAGGTCGACAGGTCCGGCTCGGGCACATCGAGGGCGAGCTTCTGGGCAACCAGTTGGTCAAGCCCCTGGTCGTAGAAGATCAGCGGGACTTCGTAGATCGTTGCGGCATCGCAAGCCTCGATCACCGCTTCTGTCTTGACGTTGCAGAAGAGCGCGATCTTTCGGCGCATCTCTTCGGTCAGTTCATGCTCGGTGCGGCAGATCAGGATGTCCGGCATGATACCGATCTGCATCAATTCCCGGACCGAATGCTGTGTGGGCTTGGTTTTCAGCTCGCCGGCCGCCGCCATATAGGGCACCAGCGTGAGGTGGATGAAGAGCGTGTGCTCGCGGCCGACATCGCTGCGTAGTTGGCGGATGGCCTCGAGAAAGGGTAGCGACTCGATGTCACCAACGGTGCCGCCGATCTCGGTGATCACAACGTCGTGATTGGGGGTCAACCGCCGGATCATCGCCTTGATCTCATCCGTGATGTGAGGAATCACCTGGACGGTCGACCCGAGATACTCGCCGCGCCGTTCCTTCGTGATCACGTTCTGGTAGACGCGGCCCGTTGTCACGTTGTTGGCTTGGGAGAGCGACTCCTCGATGAATCGTTCGTAATGCCCGAGATCGAGATCGGTCTCGGCCCCATCGTCCGTCACATAGACCTCGCCGTGCTGGAACGGCGACAGCGTGCCAGGATCGACGTTGATGTAAGGATCGAACTTCTGGATCGTGACGGCGAGGCCGCGCTCGACCAACAATCTGCCAAGCGATGCGGCGGCGATTCCTTTCCCCAGTGAGGAGACCACGCCGCCGGTGACAAAGATCATTTTGGCAGGCCCGGACCGTTCTGTCATATGGACTCTCCCCTCCCTCGTAAGAGCTCTTCTGCCCGCAGCAAATCTTCCTCCGTGTCGATCCCCGGGCCGCCTCCGTCTACGATCGCCACTTTCATACGCAATCCGCCCGCCAGCCAGCGCAACTGCTCCAAACCTTCACGCTCCTCGAGGGGATGTCTGGCCAACTCGGTAGCTCGCTGTAAGGAGGCGCGCGTGAACGCGTAGATACCCACGTGTCGCAGCAACGGCAAATGCTCCGTGCCCTTGCCGGTTCCATCGTATGGGATCGGGGCGCGGCTGAAGTACAGCGCACCCCCGCGATCATCCCGAACCACCTTCACCACCGAGGGATCTTCCCACTCTTCCGTGTTGTAGATCGGGACCGCCGCCGTACCCACATCCCAACCCTCCTCAACGGCCTGCACGACAGCGCGCACCGCGCCCGGCGGCAGGAAAGGCTCATCGCCTTGCAGGTTGACGATCAGACCGAACCCGGCGAAGTCCTCGCGCCTGGCGACTTCCGCTATGCGGTCCGTACCAGAAGCGTGGTCTCTTCCCGTGAGAACCGCCCGCCCGCCAAGTGCCTCGACCGCGGCCACGATCTCCCGATCATCGGCCGCCACGACAACCTCATCCAGACCGTCCACCGAATTGGCGCGCCGCCAGACCCATTCGATCAGCGGCCGCCCCGCTATGGGGAGCAACGGCTTACGCGGCAATCGCGTCGATCCGATTCGCGCCGGTATGACCCCCAGCACGCCGGGTCCTCTCGTGGCGTTAGCCGCCAAGGTTCGGGCGCCGCGTAGCAATTTTCACGCCAACAAACATAATAGGCCACTAAATCGGTGTCAAAACTGGCGGTAAGAAATCGGAATGGACTAGCGGCGCGTATCGATTCCCAGCGCGAAAACAGCCTTGAAGTCGTTCCCCGGATCGGTGAATACACCGCCGGCCAGCGGGCCGACGCTCGCCCCGAGACCGACGTTGTGCACGGTCGGTGGTCTGGCTTCGCCGTCGACCCAAGCATTGCCAGCCGAATAGTGAGCCCACAAATCGACGCGAGTGAGCAATCCGGCCTGCGGTCGAATTGGCCAGCGATAGGTTGCCCCAGCCCACCACAGCGTGTCTCCCAGACGCTCGACAGGCCTGAGAGTCGGCAGCGTTCCCCAGCCGCCCAGGGCGCGCCAGCGCTGACCCGGCGCCCCCTGCGAGCCCGGCAGCTGGCCGCGCGCGCGGAGGACGAGGCGGTGCGATCCCAAAGTCGGGATATCAGCGCCGAGCGAGCCTCCAACGACGGTGTAGGTGAGATCGCCGGCGACATCGGCATCGGCGCGCTCCAAGTCCACATCCAACCGGAACGAAGTCTCGTCGCCCGGCCACACCTCGAGTCCAGCCGAGATCCGCGCGCTGACACCGTCGGCCTCCGCCACCGGCGCATTGGGCTGGAAACCACCGCGGACGGAGAAAATCGAGAAGGGATCACGATTGACCAGCGTCTCCGCCCTCTCCCAACCCGCCGTCACACCAGTCCGCCACAGCATCCGCGAGCCAAACTCGAAGTCGAGCGCGGCCTCGGCGAACGTCGCCTCGTAGTAGTTGCGGGTGTCTATACCGGCGATGATGGCGTACAACGAATTGGCAAGATCGCCGTTGATCCAGTCATCGTTGCTTCGCACGGTCAAGCCACCCCGCAGGGCGAGGGAATGGCGAGCGAAAGGCCAGCGGAGCTCGAGGTCCCCGTCCGCGTCCGT
Organism: Gemmatimonadales bacterium; assembly: GCA_050118275.1. GTDB lineage: Bacteria > Gemmatimonadota > Gemmatimonadetes > Palauibacterales > KS3-K002 > JASFMO01. Next base: position 2,755 of record JASFLD010000323.1, on the reverse strand, counting down.
GCGCACGCTGCGATAGCGAAGTCGCGCACTGGCATCCGGAAGCCATACCGAGGCGCCTCGCTCGAAATCGAGACCCCACGCCACGCTCAACGCGTTCACCCGGTCGTAGGTCGGAAGGAGGAAGCCGTACAGCCCGGGCAAGGAGATCCTGGCATTGGATCTGGGAGCCGTTATGACGTAGACACCGTCATCTCGGCGTCGCGCAATATAGTCGTACACAGCGGCGTTGATCGGTGGAGAACTGAGATCCACCAGCGACGATCCATAGAAGCCGCCGCCCAAGACGGCGACCACGCCGTCGACTCGCCCACCCGGGCGAGCGAAGATGTCGCTCTGGACCCCGATCAGATCGCCCATCAGCCGGCCTTCCAAGCGCAGCGATGCGCCGATCACGATCACATCGGACTCCAGTGTGTCACCGGCGGCGAGGGTCGTATCACGATCGATCACGCGATAATCGCCGCGCTCCAAGACGCGCTGCAGTGCCTCGCTGGCGCGCGGCATGCCCCGCCCTCGCGCTCGGAATACGACCTCCTGCGCGTTGCCCTGCGAGACGAGAGCGCCGAAGCTCAGCCCGGCAAGCAGGCCGGCCACGCCAACCCTGAACCGCCGCTCTAGAGACATCCGGCCCTGAGAACCATGTTGCGCAGAATCCGCGGGCCGACCTCGGTACACACCGACTCGGGGTGAAACTGCACACCCCACGTTTCGTGCCGCCGGTGGCGAATCCCCTGGACCACACCGTCTTCGTTCTCATCGGTCCACGCCACGACTTCGAGTTCCGCCGGTAGGCTTTGACGCTTCACGACCAGCGAGTGATAACGCGTCGCCGAGAACGGTGACGGGATTCCCTCGAACAGCGCACTTTCGGAGTGATAGACTTTTGAGACCTTCCCGTGCATCACCCGCGGCGCTCGCACGACCTGACCTCCGAACGCCGCCGCGATCGCCTGGTGTCCAAGACACACGCCCAGAATCGGTACCCGACCGGATAAGCGCCGCACGGCCGCAACAGAGACCCCGGCTTCCTCCGGTGTCTTGGGACCCGGTGAGATGATCAATGCCTCCGGCCTCAGCGCCTCGACTTCGGCGGGCGTTACCTCGTCGTTCCGCACGACGCGGATCTCGACACCAAGCTCTCCGATCGCCTGAGCTAGATTCCAGGTGAAGCTATCGTAGTTGTCGATCAGCAAGATCATAGGACAATCTCGGTCACTCCACTACGCTCGCGGATGGTACCGCCGGTGGACCTCGCTCAGGTAGCTCCGCTCCAGATGGGTGTAGATCTGCGTCGTCGAGATGTCAGCGTGACCCAGCATCTCCTGGACAGCGGCGATGTCTGCGCCGCCCTGCAACAGATGTGTCGCAAACGTATGTCGAAGCGTGTGTGGTGTCACCCGCTTCTGAAGTCCGGTCTCGACGACACGCCGGCGAACGATCTGCCAAGCGGCCTTACGGCCAAGCGGCCTGCCGCGTCGCCCCAAAAAAAGAGCCCCTCTCGACTCGCGGCTCGCCGCAGGAGTCAGACGCGGACGAGCTTCCCTCAGATAAGTCGAGACGGCTTCGTGCGCCGCCCTGCCGAATGGAACGAGCCGTTCCTTCGAGCCCTTCCCCAGGACTCGCACCAGTCCTTCCTCCAGGTCGACATCCCGCACCTTGAGTGTGACGACTTCGGATATCCTCACGCCCGTGGCGTACATCAGCTCGAGCATCGCCCAGTCGCGAACCGTCAAGGCGTCATCGCCGTCCGGCGCTGCTAGAAGGATCTCGATCTCCGCCGGTGTCAGGACTTCGGGAAGCGGCCGCCCGGTCACCGGACCCTCCAACAGCTCGCTGGGATCGCGCTCGATCAGACCTTCTGCCTGTAGAAAGCCGAAGTATCCCCGTAGCGAGGATATCTTACGCCGAATCGAACTGGGGGCCAGACCGGCCGCTTTGAGTCGGTAGACGAACTCGCGCAGGTCTTCGATCTCGATCGGCGTCGGAGACGAGTGTCCCTCCGCTTCGGCGAAACCGACGAACTGGGCGAGATCGGCGGCATAGGCCTCGGCCGTCTTTGCGGAAAGCCCACGCTCGAAGCGGAGGAAGTCCTCGAATCGTTCGAGATAGAAACGCTGAGCGGTCTCCTCCATCACGGCTCCGTTTGTTCGCCGGCGTTATCGTGGGGGTGATGCCGGGTCTTCCACCACAGGACTCCGAGCAGGACCGCCAGGAGAGCCGCGAGGACGAGGAGCACGGAGTTCACGTTGTTGACCGCCTCGAAGATCGCCCGCCAATTGCGGCCCGCCAGCGCGCCTGCCAAGACGAGAAGACCATACCAGATCGCGCCCGCCATGGCTATAGGGAAGGCGGTGCGCCAGAAGCCGAGGTGGCTGATCCCGGCGAATACAGGTACGAGAACGCGAAAGGCAGGGAGGAAACGGCTGAAGAAGATGATCTTGCTACCGTGGCCGTGATAGAGGGCCGCCAGCCGGTCGAGTTGGCGCGGCCTGACCAGCCAACGTCCGGACCGAGTATTCAGGAGTGGGCGGCCCCAGCGGAAGGCGAGGCCGTAGTTGAGCAAGGCCGCCGCGGTGTTCGTTCCCCAGGTCACGACAAACACCCCCAATCCCGTCACCCGGCCATTGGCCGAGAGAAATGCCCCCAGGAGGACGAAGCTATCGGCGGGGATTGGCGGAAAGAAGTTCTCGATCGCTACTCCCGCAGCGATGACGCCGTACACCCAGTGGGGCGCGATCGCCTCAAGATGCTGGAG
>JASFLD010000322.1:0-5423 GCA_050118275.1 Gemmatimonadales bacterium | reverse complement strand
CGCATGTCCCCTTGGCTGAGCATGAGGCCGCGATCGGCTGCCTTACCCTCCCGCAGCAGGGTGATCGACAGATCGAGCCCGACGGGCGCGATCCCGCGGCGCGCGAATTCTCGCATGTGGCGCCCGGCGCCACATGCGAGGTCAAGAAGCGGGCCTTCGATGTGACCCAACGACCGGATCACCAGGTCGACCGCCTGCCGCGCTTCTTCCGCGTCACGGTGGGGGTAAAGCGCCAGGTATTCCTCGCCGAACCACTTGCGATACCAATCGGGCGTTTCCGTTGTCCCACTCATGATCACTTGTGATAGGGCTCGCCGCGGCGGATGGTGCCGGCCCGGTAGATCTGTTCGACCAACACCAGGCGGGCCAACTCGTGCGGCAGTGTGAAGCTCGACAATGACAGCACCGGGCTGGCCGATGAGCAGAGCCTCTCGCTCAGGCCCAGCGCCCCGCCGATCAAGAAAGCCAGACCGGCCTTACCGTGTACCGCCTGCTCTTCCAAATAGCCCGCCAGCTCTTCCGATGTCCACGCTTTGCCTCGGCGATCGACCGGCACGGCTTGGAGGTTCGCCGGCACGGCCGCCAACAGCTCAGACGACTCCCGCTCGATCACCGACGACTCGTCGACGTCGGGAGTCAACCGCTGCGGACGGATCTCACGCGCCTCGAACCTGTAGTAGTGCTTGATCCGCGACTCGTACTCCCGGATCGCGGCCCTCAGGCCGGGCATTTTCGGCGTCCCTACGGCAATCACGATGATCTTCAATCAGACCTCGATTTGCATCTGGCCAGCCAGCCACGGTACGCTTCTCGGCGACGCGTCAATCGGGCCCGACCATAAAGCTGTCTCGCAAGTACGATTCGTTGTTTCTCTCGGGGTGGTCGACGACGAAATGCAGGCCCCTGCTCTCCCGGCGCCAGAGCGCGCAACGGATGATCATACCCGCCACATCCAGCATGTTGCGCAACTCGGCGGCCTCGGTCCAGCGACTCCCATCACAGCGGCTCGCGCGGGTATCCGCCAGCTTCAGCCACTGTTGGCGCAGTTCGGCGAGTTGGGCCGCGCCCGAAAGCATTTCCTCACGCCCACGCACGATCCCGAGATGGTCCCACATGAGGTGTCTGAGTCTGGACCGTATCTGAGCGAGCGAATCGGCGGGGAACGCCGACAGATCGAGCGGCTCATCGCCGGCCGCTGGCTCCGGCAACACCCTGGACGGTGGGTGCTCGAGCAGATGTGACGCCGCCCGTTCGGCGAACACGATCGCCTCCAGCAGCGAATTCGAGGCGAGACGGTTCGCCCCGTGCACACCCGTGCACGCGCACTCGCCGGCGGCGTACAGACCGGTCAAAGCGGTGCGCCCATCCACATCGGTCCAAATTCCACCACACGTGTAGTGTGCGGCCGGAACGACCGGTATCGGATCGCGACACGGGTCCACGCCGCGGGCCCGGCAATTTCCCAATATCTGCGGGAACCGCTCCTCCAGGTGGTCGCTGGGGATCTCGGTCGCATCCAGCCACACGTGAGGCTTCTCACTACGCCTCAACTCGCTGTGCACGGCGCGAGCTACGATGTCTCTCGGCGCCAGATCCTTGCGCGGGTCATATCGCGCCATGAACGCCTCACCTTCCCAATTCCGCAAGACGGCGCCTTCGCCTCGCACCGCCTCGGATATCAGGAACGCGTGCTCTTCCGCCGGATACAGCGCCGTAGGATGAAACTGTATGAACTCCATGTTCGCGATCTTCGCGCCGGCCCGGAAGCCAAGCGCCACACCGTCTCCCGTTGCTATCGCCGGGTTCGTCGTATGACGGTACACCGCCGCACTACCCCCGGCCGCCAGCATTGTGGAGCGGGCACGTACAGCCACCATCTGACAGGCCTCGCTGTCGAGGACCCAAGCTCCAATGCAGCGGCCTGCACCGCCCATGCATCCCACCCTCAACGACAGCACCATGTGATCTTCGAGCAATCGTATGCGGGGATGGCGAGCGACGGCCAGGTCGAGGGCTTCCTCGATCGCGGCGCCGGTCCGGTCATGGGCGTGCACGATACGTTTGCGCGAGTGGCCACCCTCGATACCGAGCGCCAAACGCTCGCCGCTTTGCGAGAATTGCACCCCCCAGTCGATCAGATCATTGACGGCTTGCGGGCCCGTTCGCACCAGCGCCTCGACTCGTGAGCGATGGCAAAGGCCGGCACCGGCTTGTAGGGTGTCCCGGATGTGCCGCTCGAAACTGTCGTGGGAGTCCACCACAGCGGCGATCCCACCCTGAGCGTAGTTGGTGTTCGATTCCAGGCTCGCCTTCTTGGTGACGAGCACGACGTCGTTCTTTTCCGCCACCCGCAGCGCGAATGTCAGTCCGGCGATGCCCGATCCAATCACGAGCACGTCCGTGTCGATGTGGTGGCTCATTCAGCGCTGCCCCTCTCTGCGGACTCCAGGAGGTTTGCCAGCAGGCATTCGATCTCCTCGCCGCCCCGCTCCCAGACTACTTCCTGGATCGGCGTGTGAATCGCGACAGCTTGGCCGAGGGCTGGGCCGAGCTTGACGGCATCCTTGAGAGTCATCACGAGCGGCCCATCCGCCGCCTCGCGGCGGATTCGCTCCACCTCAGCCGCTCGATAGCGATGGTGGTCGGGAAAGGCACGCTCTTCCTCCACCTCAACACCCGCCTGACGCAGTTGCGCCCAGAGGGTTTCCGGTTTGGCTACCCCGGCAATGGCTAGCCGACAGTGAAATCCCGACAGCGGCTGCAATTCGCCCAGTTCCCCGCTCGAGTTGTCGAAGTTGGCCAGCCCGGCCAAGCGCAGGTGAGCCTGAGCCTGCGGAAGCCCTGGCTCGAGCTCCGATATCCGCTTCGCTACCTCGTCCGCCCGGGCACGGGTTGCAGACTTGCGCGTCGTCACCACGAGCGTGGCCCGGTCCAGCGCCGCCAACGGCTCACGCCAGGGGCCCCGAGGTAGCATCCTGGGTGACTCCACACCGTCCTCGACAGCGATCAAGACGAGGCTGACGTCCGCCACGATCGCCCTATGCTGAAAGGCGTCGTCCAGAACGGCCACCTGGGCCCCGGCGCGCTGGGCTTCCAGAACCCCGGCGATCCGATCTCGATTCACGTGGATCGGCACGCCCGGATTCAGCAGCCGATGGACGGCGACTTCATCACCCCCATAGCCACGCATGACCACCGCTACGGGGTGACCGAGGGCCCCCAGTCGGCTGGCGATCCAGGCCGTGACCGGCGTTTTTCCCGTTCCCCCAACCGTCAGATTTCCCACGGCCAACGTGGGGATCGGTGCCGCCGCCGACCTGAAGAAGCGGCGATCATAGGCCCACCCTCGTGTCCGGACGGCCCCACGGTAGATGAGTTCCAACGGGACGAGAAGTGCCGACAGCAGCCGATCGACCGCTGCTCGGTCCCCCGTGGATTGCCAGACCCGTCGGTACCACACTCTATGTCTCTCGCCGATCGACTTCGGCCTTGAGCTTCCGCATATACGCCTCGAGCTTGCCGGCATCCTGTTCGACAGCAGTCAGGGAGCGCTGTCTGGATATCCGCCACGGCTCGCCCACCCGAACCTTCACGCGAGCGAACGGCTTGGGCACCAGAAATCGGTCCCAGCCTTCCACCCACCAGGCGCGGTCGGCGCCGGCCATCACCGGGATCACAGGCGCGCCCGTAATTCGCGCCGCCTGCAGAGCACCGGGCTTGAAGTGCTCGCGCGGCCCTTGCGGGCCGTCGGGCGTGATCGCCAGCGAGCGGCCGCTCCTCAGCTCCCTCACCAGCTGGCGCAGCGCCGGATAGCCGCCGTGCGTGCTGGAGCCCCGAACCGCCCCGTAGCCGAGGCCTTGTCCCAGTCGCGTCAGATATTCTCCATCGCGATGCTGGCTGACCAACATCACCAAACCGCGCCCTCGGTACAGGTAGAGGAGCGGCAGAATCCGCCCGTGCCAGGTCACGAAGACCACCGGCTCGCCCGCTTCCCAGCGTTGCTGGTTGTCGCGGCCCACGACATCAAACTTCAACGTCGAATACAACGCTCGGAACAGCAAAGGTCCCGGTCCGCCGATCAAACCCAGACTAAGGCGATCGGGTAGCCTCACGCGCGGTGCTCCAGGATCTCGGCGGCCATCTCGGCGACCCGTCTGGGGGCCCCCGGCTGGCCGAGTAACTCCTTGATCCGGCCGAGAGCCTCCACCATCCGTTTTCTCCGGTCCGACTCCCGGTCGAGTAGCGGCAGCAATACCCCAGCCAGCTGCGTGGCGGGTAGTCTTTGCACGAACTCTGGCGCGATGCGCTCTCCCGCCAGCAGGTTGACCATGCCGATGCTGTCCACCCGTACCAAACGTCGGGCCAAGACGTAGCTCACCGGGTGTACCCGGTAGGCGATGACCAGCGGCGTCTGTGTCAGGGCCGCCTGCACCGTCGTCGTGCCCGATTTCGTCAGCACAGCCGTGGAGGCTCGCAGGACCCGCATCGAGTCGCCCACGACAGGGTGACCGGTCGCGGCGCGGTAGTAGTGAGAGGGGACGTGCGGGGCGCCGGAAACGACGATCTGGACCTCAGGACGGCGTCTCTTCACCTCGGCGGCGGCTTGCAGAAAGGGCTCGAGCAAACGGCCGACCTCTTGCGGTCGGGATCCGGGCAACAGGCCCAGAATCGGCCGCTGGGGATCGGCTCCCAGGGCGGCAATCGCCTCCTCTCGCGTTTCCCAGCTCGACACCCTATCGAGCAGGGGATGCCCTACGAAAACTGCGTCTACGCCGAAATTTCGCAGAAAGGGCTCCTCTTGCGGGAGGACGACCGCTACACGATCGGCGTTGGCCGCCAAGATCCGGGCGCGCTCTTGACGCCAGGCCCACAGCTGCGGCGCGATGTAGTAGAGCACCGGTATGCCACGACGGTGGGCTTGCCGGGTGAGCCACAGGTTCAGCCCGGGATAGTCGATCGGGATCACCAACTGTGGCGGCTGCTCCCTCAGCGTGCCTAGGATGCGCCGGCGGAGGCCGAGGAAGAAGGGGAGGCTGGAGACGATCTCGACGAACCCCATGACCACCAACCGATCGAACTCCACCATGGGTCTCACGCCGGCCTCGACCATGCGCGGTCCGGCGAGTCCGCTCAGATCGGCGGTGGGCCAACGCCGGCGCAGGGCATCAGCCAGCGCCGCGCCATGTAGATCTCCCGAGGCTTCGCCCGCTGAAATGAAGATGCGGGGCTCAGACACGCGAGCTCAGGTACCAGATGGCGACGAGCACGCAGGCGAGGAGGATCAGGAGGGTGCGCGTCCGCATCCCGCGCCGTTCACCGGTTCCGTACTGTTTCCGTTCTCGCCTAATCTGTATCAAAGACATTTTCCCTGTGCCTCTCGATGCGATCGATGATGTCCAGCGCCACCGACAGAGCCATGCGAC
>JASFLD010000321.1:0-5427 GCA_050118275.1 Gemmatimonadales bacterium | reverse complement strand
CGACGACCGGTCTGACGACGGCCGCGACGGTGGAAGACAAGTCTCAGGCTTTCCTGTTCGCCCGCGCCTGGATGCAGTGGTTCGGTGGTCTGGGGTTCATCGCGCTTTCCGGCGTCATCCTGACGCACCCCGGTCCTGCGGCGAAGCACCTGCTGGACATGCGCGCAGATGAACAGGACCTGGCGGGGGGCACCCGGGCCCGCGCGCGGAGGGTTTTCCGCGTCTACAGCGCGATGACCGTCGTTGGTTTTTCGATCCTCTGGCTGTCCGGTGCGGGCTGGTACGACGGGCTGTTGCATGTTTTCGCAGCGGTTTCGACGGGCGGCTTCTCGACCCACGACGCCAGTCTCGCGGCGTTCGGGGGAAGCGTGGCTCGAGGTGCGGTATTCGTTCTGTTTTTTGCCGGCGCGCTCCCCGCCGCTCTCTACTGGCGGGCCTATGGGGGTCGCTGGTCGTCGGTTGCGCATGATGTGCAGCTGCGGGGGCTGCTCATCGGCGGTACGGTCGTGGCGGCCGCCCTGCTTTTGTCGTTTCCGGCCGGGAGCGGAATGAGCCTGGGCCAGAGAGTCGGTCACTCGGTTGCCATGGCGTTTTCGGCACAGACCACGACCGGTTTCAGCACCATCGACCCGGCTCGCATCCCCGCCGGCGGACAGCTGGTCTTGATCATCTCGATGTTCATCGGCGGCGGGATCGGTTCGACCGCCGGTGGGATCAAAATCTTGAGACTGTTGATTCTGTTCCGCGTGTTGCAGCTGGCCTTGATGCGAACCGCCGCTCCCCGGCACGCGGTGGTCACGGCACGGCTCGGGGGCCGGCGTCTCGAGTCCGATGAGGTTCGTGAAGCCATGCTGGTCGCCGGACTCTTCGCCGCCGCCACTATGCTGTCCTGGCTGGCCTTCGTCTACGCCGGCCATGAGCCTCTGCCGTCGCTATTCGAGGTGACGTCGGCCGTTGGGACGGTCGGTCTGTCGACCGGATTGAGCGGACCGGAGTTGGAATCGGGTCTCAAACTTCTGCTTTGCGCCGACATGGTGTTCGGCCGACTGGAGGCGCTGGCGTTGCTCGCATTGATCTTTCCACGCACCTGGATCGGAAATCGGAGGCGTAGTCGATGAGGATCGTCATAGTGGGGACCACCCCGGAAGCGGTCATGACCGCCCGACTATTGATCGAGCGTGGCAATGAAGTGGTGATGATCGAACCCGACAGGAGCAAGATCGACGAGCTGTCGGACCAGCTGGATTGCAGTTTCTTGCAGGGTGACGGTACGCATCCGGAACTGCTGGCGGAGACGGACGCCGCGGACACCGGTGTGCTCTTCTGTCTGACGGACCACGACCAGGTCAACATCCTCGCCGGGTTGGTCGGTCAGTCCCTCGGCTTCCCGCGTGTCATCACCAGCGTCCAGGATCCGGACTTCGAGGCGATTTGCGGCGAGCTGGGTCTGAGGGAGACGATCGTCCCGGCCCGCACGATCAGCCGCTACCTGGCCGATCTGGTGGAAGGGCTTGACGTTCTCGAGTTGCGTACCCTGCTGAAAGGCGAGGGTCGCTTCTTCTCCTTTACTCTGAAGGACAAGGAAGACAGTGGGAAGGTCGAGGGCCTGGACTTGCCGAAGGGCGCGAAGGTCGTGGCCATCAATCGAGAAGGCGAGTTCCGGCTGGCGGAGCCCGACACGAGAGTCAAAGAGGGCGATGAAGTGATCGTGGTCACCCACAGCAAGCATTTGGCCGAGCTACGGCAGCGCTGGGACCCCAAGGTGGCGTCGTCGGCAACGAAAGAGTCGCCTGACAACGATTGAGCGGGAGGACACCGCACCCTTGACCCGAACGCAGCGAGGGGACCGCGCGCGCGGCTCAGACTGAGGTCCTCATCGCTTCGTGACGGCGAGCTACTCGACTCGCAGGGCGTCGTTCGGGTCGGTGCGCGCGGCGCGCAAGGCCGGCACCAAGCCGGCAGCCGCCGCTGCCAGTAACAGGGCCAGCGTCACCGAGACCAGCACGGTCGGATCGCGGGGCGCCGTGTCGTAGAGGAGCGGCGCGATAACTCCGGCGGCCGCGACGGCAGTGATCAGTCCGAGCGCGATGCCGATTACGGCGAGCTTGAGCGACTCGCTCAGAATATAGCTGACGATTTTACCGCGGGTCGCGCCCAGCGCGCTGCGTACGCCGATCTCGTGGGTGCGCTGGGCGACGTTGAAGGCGAGCACGCTGTACAGCCCAAGCACAGCGACGATCAAGGCCAGAAGGCCGAAGGCGCTGAACAGCGTAGCGCCCAGTCGGTAGGAGCTCAGTTGCCGGTCGACCATGTCCTGCAGGGGCCGCACGACAGCGTACTTGATGTCCGGATCGCCGGCGAGCAGTTCGCCGCGCACCGCTCGCGCCAGCGATCGCACGTCACCGCGTCCGCGGAGGAGGATGGCGGACGGGCTCTCCGCGGGATACTGGGCGGCGGGCACGTAGAAGACCCACTTCTGCGTTTCCACCACCTGCATCCGGTGTGAATCGGCGACGACACCGACGACCCGGGTGCACGGCGCCTCGCGGGATGCGATGTGGAAGCAGTGGTCGAGCGGCTCCTCGCCCCACAGTCTCCGGGCCATCGACTCGTTCACAATGGCAACAGGCGGAGCCCCCGCCCGATCCGCTTCGCTGAAGTCGCGGCCGCGAAGTATCGCGATAGCCAGCGTCGCGAAGTACCCGGGCGTCACCATGTCGATGTGTGGCCCTGGCGGCGGGGCCGGAACCGAGTCGAGCCCGTCCACATAGATGTCCTCGATCGAACCGCCCCAGAAAGGCATGCCGCCGCTCGTTGCGACGTGGTCCACGGCCGGCAAAACGCGCAAGCGCTCCAGCGATCGCCGATAGATTCTCCCCACCTCTTCGTCGGTACGCTCCTGCGGCTCCAGCTCTAACTGCGCATAGACGACTGGCTGTGGATCGAGGCCCAGATCGAGGCCCTCGATACGTTGCAGGCTTCGCACGAACAGGCCGGCTCCGACGAGGAGAACCACCGACAGCGCACTTTGAACGACGAGCAGCGCGACGCGGGTGCGGGATCGTCGTACTGTGCCCGAGCGGGCGCTGTCCTTCAGGTCGAGCGTCAGATCCGGACGACTGGCCTGAAGCGCGGGCACGATGCCGGAGACGATGCCGGTGACCAGCGCCGCGAGGGCCGTGAAGGCCAGGACCCGGGTGCTCACCGGCGAGTCGGTCCAGGCCACATTGGGCAGCAGGATGCGATGGACGAAATCGGCCCCCCACGCAGCCGCCAACAGCGCAGCCGCGCCACCCATGACAGCCAGCACGAAGCTCTCGCACAGCAGTTGGCTCATCAGGCGCCGACGTGAAATGCCCAGGGCCAGCCTTACGGCGATCTCCTTCCGACGGCGCAACCCGCGGGCGAGCAGGAGGTTAGCCACGTTCGCGCAGGCAATGAGCAACACGATGAGCGAGACGCCGGCCAGCAGGACCGAGACTCTGGACTCTCTGGACGCGTTAGGCCCCCGTGACTCGACCAGGGGAGCCAGGACGACGGTTGCGCCCTCGTCATAGTACCCTCGATCGATAAGCTCGCGCCGGCCATTGCGATGAAGTTGGGTCGCCTCGGCCTCGGCTGCCGCGATGCTCACGCCGGGCTGCAGCCGCGTCACGACCTTGATCCAGTAGTAGCCGCGCGAGTGCTTCCAACGTTCGGTTGCCCTCTCGATGGTGTACGCATGCAGCGGCACCCAAACATCGACCTGGTCGAGGTCGATACCCGTAAACCCATGGGGCGCGACGCCAATGACGACGTAGGATCCTCTGCCGATGTCGAGGGTGCGTCCCAGCGCCGCCGGGTCGCCGCCGAACTTGCTCTGCCACAGGCCGTAGCTCAGGACCGCAACACCGGCCGCACCTTCCTGGTCCTCGGATTCGTCGAAGAACCGACCCAGCACGGGTGCCATGCCGAGCGTCCTGAAGAAAGACGCGGACGCGAAACCGCCGTTCACTCGGACCGCGTCGACGCCGCGGCCGAGAGTTACGTCGTTGCTCCAGTAGGCCGCCACCGATGCGAAGCTGCTGGCCGCCTGCCAGTCCTGGTAATCGAGGTAGGGCGTGGCTCGCTGGTAAAGCAACTGGCCGGTCCTGCGGTCGTGCAGCCGAACATAGACACGACGGACCTGATCCGGCTCCTTCACCTGCGTCGGCGCGCTCAGTAGCAGGCGATCGATGATACCGAACATCGTGGCGTTGGCGCCGATTCCTAGCGCTAATGTCACCACCACGGCTGCGGCTAGACCGGGCGAGCGGACCAAGCCGCGCATGGCGTAGCCCACACTGTCACGGGCGACCGAGAGGATTCTGAGAGAACCGACCATCGTAGCTCCCTGTTCGGATGGTCATTGCCGCTGGTCTCACGGAGCATGCGGTGTGCCAGCGGGCCGGCGGCGCAAATGTGTTGTGTTTGAACCGCGCCAGCACGTATTCCGACTGCCGGCATGTGCCCCGAGCGTCCGCCCGTGGGACGCAGGCCTTCAGATGCGGACACCGGCAGCCGTCCCGCTCACCTCCCTCATATGACCACATCATGTCCGAGAATCGTGCTGCACTCTCTCCAGCGGCCCGAGCTGTTCGGGGCGGTGATCTCCGAAGTCGCCGCGGTCGACATGTTGAGATTCCAGAACCTCCCCATTGGCGCCACCGTGACCATGGAGCTGGGCAACCCGAATCAGAGCGAGGTCCTGTTCGAGTACCTTCTCGGCTACTCGTCCCACCTTCGATCAAGTCGACGAGAACCTCCCGCTTCGGACCGCGACGTTGACGCCGCCCGGGATGACCTCGTACTCGAACGGGCTGTTGCCCAGTTCCTCGCCGTCGATGTTGAACCACATCGCCGGCTCGGCCGTCAGTCGGACCCGCTCGGCCAAGCCGGCAACGATCAGCTCGTCGCCGATGTGCGTGCCAGCCAGGACACGAGCCCCTAGGGTCAGTAGGCGCGCCAGGGACGCGTGCTTGATGAGGACAAAATCCAGTCGTCCGTCATCGATCTCCGCCTCGGGGGCAATAGGTAGGGCGGAGGCGACGAATCGGCCGTTGGCGAGTACGGCGTTCACCACGTCTAACTCCATGCTCTCTCCGTCGATCTCGAGCGATACCCGGTGTGGTGCGACATCGGACAGCGCGGGTACCGCGGAGCGCAGGTACGCAAGCGGGCCCCAGAGGCCCTTTGTCGATTGATCGAGTTCTCCATCTACGTGCTGACTGAAGCCTCCGGCCGACGCATTGATGAATAGATGCGACGTACCATCGTCAGCCGTCACCCGTATAACATCGACCGATCGCGATCGGTTATCGGTCAGCGCATCCAGCGCGGCGTCGACTCGCGCCTTCAGCCCCAGGGTACGTGCGAAGTCGTTGGCTGTTCCCAGCGGGAGGAGCCCGA
>JASFLD010000320.1:0-5466 GCA_050118275.1 Gemmatimonadales bacterium | reverse complement strand
GAGGTCCGACGACGATAGGTAGTCCTCGAGGTCGAAGCGAATGGAGATGTGCGGGGCGAGCTTGACATCCAGTCCGGCGCCCAGAACGCCGGTCAGTCCCGACGTGCCTTCCGCGGTGGCGAAGGCTGGACCGCCGTGGCTCAGCACGCCGAGCCCCGCCGCGAGATGGAGGCGGGTACCGTCGTTGAGGCCCAATTGGACGAGGGCCCGGCCGGTCGCCGTCAACAACGTCGCTTCACGCGGTATCCGTGATGGCTGCTCGTCGCCGGACCCCGCGCCGATGTCGCTGGGCGAGAAACTGAGTGCCCCCTCGAGACCGAAGCGGCTGGAGAGCCACCAGGTCAGTCGGGTTCCGACGTTGACGTTGGGCCGATGCTGCCAGCTCTCGATAGGGTCGTCGGTCGGGACGATCGTGAAATACCGTTCGACCTCGACGAGGGTGCCCGTGGGGACGACGATACCGACGTACGGGGTGAGTTCCACCTGCGCGACCGCCGGCGGGCCGACGAGGATCAGTGCGGTGAACCCCAGACTGATAGCGAGCGGGAATGACGGTCGCGGATACATGATGTCCCTCCGCGTTGTCGATGGCCACTACCGGACCGCGTGGCTGACTGTCGGACAGTCGAGGAAGGGGCTAGGAAGACTATATTGCAGACCTCGTGCCGTCGGTCGCAAGGCCCGCGGCCGATCTGAATTGTCACGCCGGTCGCTGAGATCGACCGGGCGGGCGGAGTGGTGACCGAAACTCGGGCCCTCAGCCTGCTTGCCAGGCAGCGATGCTCGCTATTCGAATGTCCACCAGTGTATGGGTGTCGTGGGGAGGACTCCCCGTCCGGCTCTCACACCCACCGAGATCCCCGGATCGCGGACACGGGGCGCCCACCGCTATGTCGCACCGACTGGATTCTGGTCGGCTGACGCCCGCGAAGGCTCGCGTCAGCGTTCGCTGATCAAAATGACGGTCAGCGTCAGCGAGGCGAGCACCGATACCGGGACAACGATGTCTCGCCAAAAGCTGAACGTCGACAGACTATTCACGAAAATCTGATCGCCGGAGACCACCTCGACGTTCCCCATGGCACTCAGCTCCTGGCGCAGGCCCAACTCATACTCCATTCCAGTACGAATCAGCCGGACCTTGTCCAAATCCGCCTCCGTGGTCGGACCGCCGGCGTGACCGATCGCTTCCGTGACAGTCGTGCCCCACGCCAAGTGGTACACGCTCGGCTGGCGGACCTCGCCGGAAACCGTGACGTTGGAGAGCGGCTCGACTACGAGCTGTGCTCCCTGCAAGTACGTCTGGAGAAACTCGGACAGACGCTGACGAGCGGCGGGCAGCGTGAGACCCGCCACAGTCACGTCTTGGTACAGTGGATGGACCAGCGCGCCATTGGAACCGACCTCGAACTCGCCGCTGAATTCCGGCTGGCGCCACACGATTATCCGCAGAATATCACCGCGCTTGAGCTCGAACTGCTGCCGAGGTGTAGGAACCAGATACTCGCCCGGCGTGGAGGCGCTGGCGCAGGCCATCACCCACTGGGTAGAAACCAGGCACAAGAGCGCTGTCGCCCGCCTGGCGAAGTTCCGGACCGGTGAACCTTTGATCATGATGTTCCTCAACGCCGATCTCCTGTTCGACGGGAACTACTCCGTATCAAAAAAGCGGGAGAAATAGAATTCACAGACTATAGTTTACAGAAGTCTACGAACGCGGATCTCGCTCATGGCTTCGCGTAGGCATAGTAGTACTGCCGCTCAGCCACCAGCCTGCCGCTCGGGTCGTTGAGCACGGCTCCGACAACCCGCGCCCCTACGGTATCGAGCTCCGTCAGCGCCTCTCGCACCGCGTGGCGGTGCGTTCGACCGGCTCGAATGACCAGCATGACGCCGTCCGCAACCGAGGCCAAAGCGGGTCCGCTGGCCGTCGCCAGCACCGGCGGCCCATCGATGACGATCACATCGAATTCATCCGCGAAACTACGCAGGAGTTTGCGAAGTTCCGTGCTCCTGGTCAAAGATGAGGGTCTGGGATGACTACGTCCCCGAGGAAGCAAGAACAACCGGGGAACGCCGGTTCTCCGGACCGCATCGGATGTTTCTTCGCCGGCAAGCAACTCCGACAGGCCAGGCGCTTCGGGAACGCCAGCCATCTCGTGGATTCGCCCGCGCCACACATCCCCGTCGATGAGCAGCACGCGCGGTCCCTCCTCAGCGATCGAGGCCGCGAGGTGAACGGCTGTCAGCGTTTTCCCTTCCCTCGGAGTCGTGCTGGTGATCATCAGGCTCTTGACGCCTCTCGCCCACTCTCCGAATAGCAGGTTCGTTCGGAGCATGCGATAAGCCTCGCGAGCGAAGCTCCCATCCGTGACGAGCTTGGGGACAGGCCGTCCATCCCCCTCCAGATCCCCAACGCCGTCCGATGGAATCGGCTGCCAGCCCGAATCTTCCAGATTGGGGTGGGCCTCTGGAATGACACCTAACAGCGGCAGATGGAAGAGGGCCTCGATCTCCTCACGTCTACGGATCGAGGGGTTACGGTGGTCGAGAAGAATCGCACCGCTTCCGGACAAGGCGAGTCCGAAGAGGAGACCCAAAATCAGTTTCAGCGCTCGCATCCCGGGCAGAGGCTTGTAGGGTTGCGTCGCCAGATCGACGATGTCGACTTCCCCGACCGCAACGGCTTCGGCCATTCCGGCTTTCTGATACTCCTGACGCAAATGGTCAACCATCCCCTGGTAGGTCTCGACCATCTGGGCGAGGCGTGCCTCTTCCGCCAACTGGGGCGGAAGCTTCGCCATTTCCACGGCCATCCGCGCGTCCAGTTCCTGCAGGGCCTCGGCGCGCGCGTCGAGTGAGGCCAGGTGGCTCCGTATGGCGCTGATCAGGTCCTCTTCGGCGCCAGCGCTCAGATCGCGCAAGCGTTGGACATCGGGGTTGGTTCCGGCGGTACCGAAGGCGCCCGTGGTCAGAGAGTCGATCGACGTTCGGTAGCGCAAGATTTGTTCGTGCAAGCGTGAGACAACGGGATTGTCCGCTATCCCTGGTGACGAAACCAGCGTGCGGAGGACTTCCCATCGTCCCTCACCCGTCGAGCTGTCCAGCCGGCCTAAGAGGGACTGCAACATGCGGCGCTCGGCGTCGAGCTCCTCGCGCCGGATGTCCAGCATCATGCGATTATTCTGCTGGGCGGCAAGTTCCTCGCGCGCGTCGTACGTTTGCGCCCTGTTACGGAACGCGGTGAGTAATCGTTGCGCCTGTGCCAAGCTGGCATCGGTCTGCGTAAGTTGTTCCTCGAGAAAGATGCGTCGACGTCGCGCGCGCTCTTGAGCGAAGTTCGCATCGAAAGTTTGGTACTCCGTCACCAGGGTATTGACGATCCTCTGGGCGGTGACGGGATCGGGGTGGTCGAAGGAAACGTCCACGATGTTTGTCTCGCTGCGGGCCGAAACGTTCAGGCTGCCGAGCAAGAGATCCACCGCCTGGTCGCGTGAGATAATCGGCCACGTAGCTTGATCCACGGATGGCTGCTCGGCGAGGACGAGTCGCACGCCGTCTATCTCGAGCGGTTGACCGTAGACTCCTCGTCGCCAGCCCCGCTGCGTGCGCACCGAGTACCCATCCGGAGCGAACTTCAACCACAACGTGTCCGCGGTCGCGTCTGCTGCTATGTGCACCGACTCGAGCATTCCTGGCTGCAACCGATGCTGTTCGGTCCGCAGCCGGAATCCGACTTCGTCCACGACCGATGCGATGAGCGAGCGACTTCGGACGAGCTGCGCCTGCGATGTCAGCGGATTGACGTAGCGGTCGGGTTCCCGTATGCGGGCTTCGATCCCACTCGTCACCGCCTCTCTGCCTTCGCCGACTCGCAGCACCGCGGTCGCACGGTAGCGGGGTACGCTTGTGGCCACCCAGACAGCCGCCACCGCGAAACCGAGTGCCGCGCCGGCTAGCAGAACCGGCCAGCGGCGGCGTACCGTCGTGATGATTTCGGACAACGTGATGATATCGGTCCTGACAGTAGAACGAGAGTTACTGCCTTGCGCTTGCACCGAATAGGTTGGCCGCTCTTTGCGATTGTCTTCGCTGTGTGCCAATGGTTCTTCGCCGTTCCGCCCAAACATCTAAACGTGCCTACCTTTCCAAGATTTGCGACCGTGCCCTCTCAACCGGGAAGCTCCGGCGCCACCACATGGGTTGCCTCACTAGTTGCCTGTCTTCTCGCTGATCCGAATGATGGTCAGCGTGAGGGCGGCTAACGTTGCTACCGGGGCGATTATTTCCCGCCAGATGTTGAATTCCGACTGGCGGTCCACAAAGATCTGATCGCCGGAGACGACCTCGATGCTACCATAGGAGGTCGGCTCCTGGCGCAGGCTCAACTCATACTCGGTGCCGTCACGAAGCAGGCGAACCCTGTCCAGCCGCGCCACCCGGGTCGGGCCGCCGGCGTGGCCGATCGCCTCGGCGATACTCGTTCCCCACTTGAAGTGGTAGAGGTTCGGCTGGCGGACCTCGCCGGAGACGGTGACGCTGGAGCTCGGCTCGACTACGAGGTGCGCTCCCTGCAAATAGGTCCGGAGGTACTCGGACAGACGCTGACGGGCGGCCGGAAGGGTGAGCCCCGCTACCGTGACGGCCTGGTACAGTGGATGGACCAGCGTGCCATTGGCGCTGATCTCGAACTCGCCGCTGAATTCCGGCTGGCGCCATACGTCAATCCGCAGGACGTCGCCGCGCTTGAGCGTGAACTGCTCCTCGGGGGTAGGAACGAGATACTCGCCGGGTGTCGATACGCTGGAGCAGGCTATCACCCACTGAGTACACACCAAGCACAAGAGCGCCGTCGCTCGCCTGGCAAAGTTCCGGGCGGGTGAACGACTGGTCCTCATGTTCCTCAACGCGGATCTCCTATAATGAAAGAGAGCACTCGGACGCGCGGGCCAGGATAGGGACGCAGGCGCACGACTCCAAGGTTGACGCAAAGACTGTGTCTACGGCGGGAGATGTAACTTCCGATGGTAGTAGGAGTTGTCTGCGACCATCGGACCCGGTTTGTGGACCGGGCGAAAGGACTATCGTCCAATGACAACCATAATGAGGAACCGGGGAATTGTCCACCCCGACGACGCGAGACGCGGAAGGCCCTGTCTGCGATCTCCGCTCAGACCCCTCGATCGCTCTCCTTTTCATGGTCAGGACGGTCAGTCCGATCTCATGCATGAGACCGCGACGCGCGAGCGGCTGCACAGCCTCGATCGCCCCGCGTACTCCGCCTTTGGCTGGTAGGCCGATACCGTCTTGAAAGGCCAGCGAAACTCCGCGGCGACATGGGAGTCAGCGGTCCTCCGGGCTCCCAGTGCAGTGTGCCAGCTCGTCGTGTCGCCGATGCTCATAGGCGCTCTACTGATCATAGCTGTCAGGCGGTGTCTTGCCGTCATCCGTGAAGTCGACCGCACC
>JASFLD010000319.1:0-5478 GCA_050118275.1 Gemmatimonadales bacterium | reverse complement strand
TCGCGCTGCTCTACCTACCGCTCAGGCTGACCCGTCTGCTTGCCAAGTACCTGTTCGGACCGTGGAACATCCGGCGTCTGTGGAAACGGGAAGACCGCGATTGAGCACGCCTCGTTGGCCGGCGCAATGCCCTGGTTTCCCTTGCAGCTTGGGTCACTTTCTGTTATATGCTGAGCCGGCGAACGTCCCGTCGCCAACGTGATTCCGCAACGCGGAGGAACGCTTGATCACCAACCTCTGGCTCCGTCGCAGGCAAGACCAGTTTTTCCGTCCCCGGCCTCTCGCCCTCGCCGCCACCTTGCTGCTGATGGCCACCCCGGCCTCGGCACAAAGCATCGCGCGCGGCACGATGGAAGGTGTGGTGACCGACACGACGGGCCAGCCCTTTGCCGGAGCGCTGATCTGGGTCAGGGAGACGGCCAGCGGTGTGACCTGGACGCGGACCAGCGACAAGGCGGGCCATTTCCGGGTGCCCCTGCTTCCTCCCGGCAACTACGTCATCACCTTCGAGGAGCTGGGGTTTCAGCCCGTGCGCCTCGACAGCGTTCCCGTCCGGCCGGGTCACACCCAGCGGGTCTCGATGACCCTCCGGCCGGTCGAGCCGCCGGTTCAGGAGGTCAGCAGCGCGGCGTTCGACCGACCGACCGAGCGGTCGCGGGCCGGGGCGAGCCAGTGGTTCTCGGACTTCGAGATCAACGACCTGCCTGACGAACGTCGCGAGCTGTCGGAGCTGGCGCGCCTCTCGTCGGTCTCGAACAAGCGGCTCGCCACGGAACGCCTACCCGGCTGGCTGAGCGGGTACGCGATCGACGGGGTGCTGTACGCGCCGGTCCGGCACGCCGACCTGCCGCCGAGCCTGTTCGCGGCCGAGGCGTTGCCCATCAGCGAGTTCGAGACGGCAGAGTTGTTCACTAACGCCGTCGATGTCGAGTATTCGGAGTTCGCCGGGGCGTACCTGAGCGGACAGACCCGGCGGGGTACGGCGCGCACGGAGGTGCGCGCCTACGGCGATTGGTCCGGCGGCCCGGCGACCGTCTCCGATTACTTCACGGGCAGCGACGTGGGCGGTAATTCCTTCCGGCTCGGCGGCGTGCTCTCCGGTCCAATGATCCGGGACACGGCGCACTTCGTGCTGGGGATCGAGGCGCAGCGGTTGGAGACACCGCTACCGCCGGCCTGGGCGATCGAGACGTTCAACTCCCAGTTGCTCTCGATCGCTGACGGTTACGGCGTCGACATCCGGCCGTACACACTCCCCCGCCTCGCGGTCTCCAAGCTCGGCTCGGCCTTCGGCCGCTTGGACTGGCAAATCACGCAGAACCACGCGGTGAGCGCGCGGGGCAGCCTGGGCGTGTTGGAGACGGGGAATGCGGGAGATGGCGGCGACGACCCGGGCCTGCCGCCCAGCCAGATCGCCAGTCTCGGCAGCAAGCTGAGCGGCCTCGATCTCGCCGGCGGTGCGACGCTGGCCTCGACGCTGTCGTCGCTCGTATCGAACGAGTTGCGTGTCGGCGTCGAGCGCAGCGATCGCGACTACGACCCGACCGATCCGACCGGCACGCTGATCCTGGACGGCGGCCTCGCGTTCGGCCAGGACCCCCTGCTCCCCGCGGAGTTCAAGCGCTTCGCCGTTCGCGCCAGCGAGACGCTTCATCTCAATCTCGGCGCTCATCAACTGAAGGGCGGGGTGAGCGGCCTCTACACGTCGTTCGAACAGCGTTACACGTTTGCCCGGGACGGCCTGTTCGCTTTCGGCGGAACCGACGAGTTCGCGGGCCTGAGAGGCGCGTACATCGAGGCGACGGGCTCGGCACCCGTTGCAAAGTTCCGCAACTGGCAGATCGGCCTCTACGTGCAGGACTTCTGGACGGCGGCGCCGGGACTCGACGTGACGTTGGGCTTGCGCTACGAGCGGGAGGACCTGGACCGCGATGCCGTCCGCCTGAATCAGGTCTGGTTGGCGCGGACCGGTCTGGATAACACCAGGTTCGATTACAAGCTCGACAAGCTCAGTCCCCGCTTCGGTTTCCTCTGGGACGTGAGCCAGCGCGGCGAGTGGCTGGTGCGGGGCGCGGCGGGTATCTACCACAACCTGGTGACGTCCGCGGTGTTCGGCGAGCTGGTCGCCCAAGAGGGTTCGATCGGGACGCGCCGCGGCCTGGGCGTGCTGGACAGCTGGCCGGACGCGCCGGGGCTGGCCGCGGCACCGACGGTTGGTCCGCGCCTGACTTTGCTCGGCCCCGACTTCGGGCCGCCGCGCACCGGTCGGACCAGCCTGGGGCTCTCGCGGCTGTTCGGCGATGGCACGGCCTTTCACATCTCCGGCAGCTACCGCTATACCGACTTCTTGCCGCGGCGAAAGGACATCAACCTGGCGCAGTCGCCGTCGGGTCAAGACCAATACGGGCGGCCGATTTACGGGACGCTGGCCAAAGAGGGATCGCTCCTGGCGAGCGAGCCGGGGTCGAACCGGCGCTTTCCCGATTACAGCCTGGTCTCGGCGCTCGATGCGGATGGCGTCTCGAAGTACTGGGACGCGACGGTGCGGATCGAGCGGCCGGTCGGCGGCTGGCTCGACCTGCTCGCCGCCTACACGCTCTCCTGGGGCGAAGACAACTGGCTGTCGCCCAACAACGGTGGACCGGAGCTGGAACTGTCTCCGTTCCCGAGTGGTCTGAACGGGACCGACTGGACCACCGGTAATTCCGATTTCGACATCCCGCACCGTGCCCTGCTGGCTGCGCAGGCCAAGCTCGAGTCGGACGTCATGAGCCTGCGCATCGCTGGGTTCTATCGATTCGAGTCCGGAGTCCCCTTCACACCGGGCTTCCGCGTCGGCGTGGACGTCAACGGTGACGGATCGGGCCGGAACGACCCGGCCTTCATCGACGAGACGATCCCCGGCACGGACGAGCTGATGGGAGATTGGGAATGCCTGGCCGACCAGGCCGGTCGGTTCGCCGAACGTAATTCCTGTCGCGGTCCCAGCCTCCACGTGCTCGACGCGCGCGCCGCCATCGGCTTCCTCCGCCTGCAAGGTCACCGGGTCGAGATCGTGGTCGACGCCCTGAACCTCCTGGACGCGGACGTCGGCACCCGCGATGCGGCGCTCTACCTGATCGACGGTGCCCAGGACCTCGCGATCGCCGCCGACGGAACCGTGACGGTCCCCCTCGTCACCAACCCCAACTTCGGCGAGGCCCTCTCGCACTATGGTAGTGGCCGCGCCTTTCGATTCGGGTTTCGGATAGGTTTATAGCATGCGCAGCTACGCCTCGACCTCCGTTGTGATCGCCGTCGCCGCCGGCCTGATCACCGCCTGCCTCGGCAGCGGCGAGGACCGCGTGACCAGCATCGATGCCACGGGTTCCGTGGAAGGGCTCGTCTATTTCGACGCCAACGGATCCGGCGAGCCCGACGCGACCGACCCGCCCGTCGCCCTGGTCGGCGTGCGACTCGTCGTGGGTGGGACCACCGACACTCTCGTGCGCACGCTCTCGGATCAGACCGGAATCTTCAGCATGCGCACCGTGCCCGTAGGGATTTATCAGGTCGTCGTCGACCCGGTGACGATCCCCGACAGCCTGCAACTGGTCGCGATCGAACCCGAGTTTCTGCTCGCCAGCAAGGACGACACGGCGAGCAGCTTCATCGCGCTCGGCTTTGCGACCCTCAGCGTCGCCGAGGCCAGGCAGCTCGCGCCAGGCGCGAGAGTCTTCGTCGAGGGTATAGCGCTGAATGCGCAACCGACGTTCGGCGATCAGACCGTCCACGTGGCCGGCGCCACCGGCGCCATCCGCGTGCTCCAGGTCGGCGAGCCCAACGTCTTCGCCGGTGACAGCGTGCGTGTCCTCGGGACGACCGCTACGCTCGACGGTCAGTCCGTCCTCACCGACCCGACCCTGTTCCGCGTCAGCACCACGTCGGTGCCGCCACCGGCTGGACTGACGACTGCGGTCGCCGCCGCCGCCGAAGCCGGCAGCCGCGATGCGGCCCTCGTCCGTGTGGTCGACGTCACCATCACCGCCACGGCGACCGTCGCCGATGGCGTCTTGCTCACCGTCAACGACGGGTCCGGCGACCTGGCCGTTCTGCTCGACGAGGACGCGCCGTTCCTCGACCCCGCGGCCTTCGTTCCGGGCCTCGTCATCGACGCGACCGGCGTGCTGGTTCCGACACCCGGCGTCGCCGACACCTGGCAGCTCAAGCCACGCTCGGACGCGGATCTGACGGTCAAGTAGCCGCATGCTCCTGCGGGAGCCGCCCGGGGAAGCGCAGGCCGAGCCATGCATCGTCCGTGTAATTCCTTACACCTGCGACTGCTGCGATCCCGACGCTCGGCCCGATACGAGGCGGCGGTACCCAAACGGGGTGGCACCACGAAAGCCGCAGCACCCGCCGAGGCGCGCAAGGGCTGGGACAACCGCGGGCCGTAGAGCACGGAGTTTGCGTGAAGGCGCGGATGAGGTGACGGAATTCGGTATACTCCACCTGGCGTTTGCGGAGTGACTGACGTGAGGGTACTGGTCACTGGATCACAGGGATACATCGGCACGGTACTAGTGCCGATGCTCATCGACAGAGGACACGAGGTCACGGGCCTGGATGCCGATTACTACGAGCAATGCACGTTTGCGGGCGAACCATACGACATACCTCTCATAAGGAAAGACATACGGGACGTCAGCGCCGCTGACGTCGAGGGCCAAGAGGCCATCATCCACCTGGCCGCTCTCTCGAACGATCCACTCGGCGACTACCGACCGGAGTTGACGGTGGAGATCAATGAGAGAGCCTCCATCCGGCTTGCGGAATTTGCCAAACAGACGGGTATACAGCGTTTCCTCTTCGCTTCCTCGTGTAGCAACTACGGTGCGGCCGGCTCGGATTTTCTGACCGAGGAAGCGCCCTTCAATCCGGTCACGCCATACGGTATTTCCAAAGTCCGGGTCGAGGCCGCTCTATCGAAGATGGCCGACGCGACCTTGAGTCCCACCTACATCCGCGCCTCTACGGCGTACGGGATGTCGCCGCGGCTTCGCTTTGACCTGGTGACGAATAATCTCACCGCGTGGGCCTTCACCACGGGCAGAATATTTCTGAAGAGCGATGGTACGGCCTGGCGGCCAATCGTCCACGTCGAGGACATAGCTTTGGCCTACATCGCGGCGTTGAACGCGCCCCGTGAGCAGGTGCACAACGAGGCCTTCAACGTCGGGACGACGCCGGAGAACTACCTGATAAGGGAGATCGCGGAACTCGTCCACGAAATCGTCCCCGACTGCCGGATAGAGTACGCTTCCGATGCAACCGCTGACAGCCGCTGCTATAGAGTGAATTGTGACAAGCTCGCCCGCACTCTTCATGAATTCAAACCGCAGTGGACGGCCAGGCGTGGCGTTCAACAGCTCTACCAGGAATACAAGAGTCGGGGTCTATCACTCGAAGAGTTCGAGGGCCCCAAATTCATGCGAATCG
>JASFLD010000318.1:0-5484 GCA_050118275.1 Gemmatimonadales bacterium | reverse complement strand
ACTTCCTGGCGTGGAGCTACACCTGGGCCCTGTTCACACCCGTGATCCTGTGGCTCAGGTGGCGATTTCCGTTCAGCCGAGATCGTTGGGCCGGAAGTCTTGCGGTACACATCGGCGCCAGCCTGGTGATCGCCTGGATCGGCTCCCTCGCCTGGGTCGCGGCCGGGCAGTTTCTCGGTCGATTTCCGCCCGGCGCGGACTTTCTGCTCCGAACCTCGGCACTCACATTCGTAGCCTTCCTGCACTTCGACCCCGTGTTCTACTGGATCATCATCGGGCTCGCCTATCTTCTTCAGTATTACCAAGACAGTCGTGAACGTGAGCTGAGGGCGTCCCAACTGGAGACCCAGCTGGCGGCGGCGCGCCTCAAGGCACTGGAGATGCAGTTGCACCCCCACTTTCTCTTCAACGCGCTCAATACGATCGCCGTCCTCATCCGAACCGACAGGAATACCCAGGCAGTCCGCATGGTCACCGGCTTGGGTGAGCTCTTGCGCCGGGCTCTGGATGGCGCGGGCAGTCAACTCGTGCCGCTGAGAGACGAGCTCGAGTTCCTCAAACGCTACCTGGAGATCGAGCAGATTCGCTTCGGCGATCGCCTGACGGTGGACGTGTCGGTGGACCCTCGGACGACGGAGGGCTGTGTACCCTATCTCATCCTGCAGCCGCTGGTCGAAAACGCGATAAGGCACGGAGTTGGAGCCCGTGTCCAGCCGGGCAACGTTTGGATCGATGCCCGGCGTCACGACGACAGGCTGCAACTCACCGTTCGGGATGACGGTCCCGGGCTGTCCGAGGCCTCGGGCAACAAGATCGGAACCGGGCTTGGGCTGTCGGCGACCCAAGAGCGGCTGCAACGCATCTACGGCACCGACCACCGCTTTGCCATCCGCGGCGGCGAGCGCGGCGGCGTCATTGCCGAGATCGACATACCCTTCCAGCTGGCCGTGGGAGACTGCGAGCGCGAGGCCTGAGATGGGGACGATTCGGGTCGTGATCGTGGATGACGAGCCGATGGCGCGCGAGGGAATCCGCGTCCTGCTGATGGACGATCCGGATATCGAGATCCTGGGTGAGTGCGCCGGCGGACGCGAGGCGATAGGGGCGATTCGGGAAGCGAAGCCGGATATAGTCTTTCTGGACGTTCAGATGCCCGAGGTCGATGGGTTCGATGTGGTCGAAGAGGTCGGCGTTGAGAACATGCCTGTGGTCATCTTCGTGACCGCCTACGACCAATACGCGCTCAGGGCTTTCGAAGTGGCCGCGCTAGATTATCTGCTGAAACCCTACGACGACGAGCGCTTCGCGGCGGCCGTGCGTCGTGCGAAGGAACAACTGCGCCAGGGGGAAGTCGGAGATCTGGCGCGGAAACTGATCTCGCTGCTCGAGAAACAGCCTGGGCGAACGACGGCCGATCCCTCGCTTCCGGCGGGCAGGTATCTTCAGAGGATCATGCTCAAGACCGGTGGCCGGGTCACCTTCTTACGTGTCGAAGAGATCGACTGGATAGAAGCCGAAGGCGACTACGTTCGATTGCATGCCGGTGGCAGCCGGCATCTCCTCCGCGACACGATGAAGCGCCTCGAGGGGCAGCTCGATCCAAGCCGGTTCGTCCGCACGCACCGCTCGACGATCGTCAACCTCGACCGTATCAAGGAACTGCATCCTCTCTTCCACGGCGACTACCTCATCGTGTTGAAGGATGGGACCGAGCTCAAGCTGAGCCGAAGTCGCCGCCGATCGCTGGAAGACCGTCTCGGCCGATCGCTTTAGTACCGGGGTTGCGGGCGGTGACGCGGCCTACGACCCGCCTCACCGGTGGCGTGTTACCGCCAGGCATAAAACCGGAGTAGGCGCCAAGCGGAAGGCGAGAGTACGACTGATCCCCCGGTCTCGCGTCTCGTCGGGCGGGAACTCCAGCTCACCGAAAAAACGTTCACTAATTGACGGACGAGCCGGTAACGTGTGATTGGAACAGAACATACACGCCGGGTCCGAACCATGCGCCCCAGTGCGTCTGCGCCATGAGAAGAGGGGCCCAATTCGGTGCGAAGCCCCCACCCGGCGTCGGATGGCCAAGAGGGGAGCAGTCGAGCGAGGAACCGCGTCGTTGAACCCGCGCGAGAGCCGTAGCTCGGCTGTTTCCTCCCTTGTCACGATTGGCTATCAAGGTGTGGCGGCGCCTGCATGGGCAGCAGGTAGGTGAGTCCCTCCATTCCGGCTCGACGAATCCTACTCCCGGCGTCGAGTCAGCCGCCACACAACTCCATATTTGCGTGGGCCGCTCGGTCGCTGCGTCTGTCCGTTAGCGCTCCACGACGGTGGCCATGACGGGCGCGCCCTCGGAGAGCCGCTCCAGCCCCCCGACGACGACCTGTTCGCCGACCTCGACGCCGCTCTTGATCTCGACGAAGCCCGGCTTGCGCACACCGAGATCCACTTGCCGACGCGATGCCTTGCCCTCGCTCACGACCCAAACGAACGTGGCGCTCTGAAGCGGGAGGATTGCGTCTTCCGGCACCACCACCGCATCGGGCCGGATGTCCGTGGCCAGCCGTGCCTCGATGAACATGCCGGGCTTGAGCTCGCGGCGGCGATTCGGGACTTCCGCCTTGACCGTGATCGTACGCGCAGGCAGTTGGACGACGGGATCGACGAAGTCGACCCTGCCAGTGAATTCGACGCCGGGCAGCGCGGCCACGTAGAACGTGACTTCCTGGCCTAGACTGAGGCGCCGCGCGTAGCGCTCCGGCACTTGAAATACCGCGCGCTGCGGATCGACCGTCTGCAAACTGACGAGCCGGGTCGAACTCGTCACGTAATCGCCGAGGCTCACGAAACGTTCCCCTACGATGCCGGAGAACGGCGCACGGACAACCGTTCGGTCCAGTCGCAGCTGCGTGAGCTCGAGTTGCGCCTCGCTGCTCCGCGCATTGGCCTCGGCAAGCTCGAGGTCCGCCTCCGACGACGCGTTTTGTTCCAGTAGCTCGCGCGTCCGCCTCAGCGCCTGACGCGCCAGGTCACGCTCCGCCTCGAGGCGCGCGACCTGGGCCTTCAACTCCGCATCGTCGACCTTGAAAAGAGGTTGACCTGCCTGGACCTCCGTCCCCTCCCGCACCAAGATGCCCACCAGGCGCCCTTCGACCTCGGGGCGCAATTCGATCGATTGGACGGCCTCGATCTGGCCTGACCCCGTAATCGCGTCGACAACCGTGTCTTGACGGGCAACAGCCACTTCCACGGGCAACGCCGGCGGTCCACCCGCACCGCCCGGACCCCCGCCACCAGCTTCATCCGACTCGGCGCTGGAGCACGCCGCCAGGGCGGCCAGCGCAAGTAGACTCAACGTTGTTTTCCGCACGTCTAGAAACCTCTGTCTTCGAATAACCGTCGTCCGAGGATCGCTTCCAAGCCGGCCAGGGCCAGCCTTGTCCCGTAAACAGCCTGAACCAACCCGGCCTCGGCTTCCGATAATGACACCTGCGCCGACAACAAATCGAGGATTGTCGTTGCGCCGGCCCGGTACCGCGTCTGTTGTACATCGAGATTCTCGCGGGCCACGACGACCGCTTGCCGCGCCAGCTCAGCGCTGGCTCGGGCCGTATTGTACGCCTGATAAGCTTCGATGGCATCGCGCCGCACCGCCAGCTCGGTGTCCCGACGAGCGGCTCGCGCGACGTCGCGGTTGGTACGCGCTTGTGTCAGGGCCACCTCTCGCTGGCCGTTGTTCCAAAGCGGAAGGTTGACTCGGAATCCCCACACGGTGCGAGTGAACGCGTCCGGTGCATACTCTTCACCATATCCCTGATAGGATGCAAAGAGACTGATCTGGGGAAGGTACGCGCCGTACGTCGCCTTGTACGCAGCCTCAGCCGCGGCCTCGTCGGCAATCGCGACCCGAAAGTCTGGACCTTGCGCCAACGCCTCGGCGGCCGCGCTGTCTTCGCTGATTGGCAGATCCGGCGATGCGATCGGCCGTTCCAGAATCGCGTCAACCGGGCCCGCCGCTCCAACACGTCGACCCAACTGCACCTGCGCGACCTTTAGAACCGCTTGCTGTCGCAGGAGGTCCACGCGGGCACGCGTCAGTTCGAGCAATAGCTGCAGCGAATCGGTCCGCACCGCCGCACCGGAGACGACCCGCGCGCGGGCCACCGCGAGCTGCTCTACGGCGCGGCTCGTCCGCTCGGTCGCGACACGCACCAACTCCTTCTCGGCCAGGACGTCATAGAAGTCCGATTCGGTGAGCAACGCCGTAGCGAATCGAGCCGACACCTCGTTGGCCGTTGCGCCCTCCAGTTCGGCGCGGGCGCGGTACAGGTTGAACAGCTTCGACCCTCCTCGGAACAGATCGTAGTTCGCATCCAATTGGGCGGTGACGATCTGATCGGCCAAGCCGCCGGTGCCGACGTTGAACAACGGAGCGTCGGCTTTCGTCAGAGAGGTCGAGGCCGAGATCGACGGGACGACGAAGAGCGCCTGCGCCTGCCTCTTGATCCACCGGGCATTCTGAATTTGGCCCAGCGCCGCCACGTAGTTCGGATCGAGCCGCGCGGCCGCCTGCAGAGCCTGGGCAAGAGTGACCTGCGGGATCGTGTCCTGAGGCGTCGGTTGCGTGGTCGGATTCGCCGCCGCCACCTGAATCAATGCGACAAGCTCGAGTATCATCGGGCTTCCGCCTCTGCAGGTTCGAGTGCCGGGGCTTGCGAACGCAACTTCACCCGCAGGCCATCGAGCATCACCCAAACGACCGGCACGAGAAACAGTGTCAGCACCGTCGAGAACAAGAGGCCACCGACGATCGCGTAGCCGAGCGGTCGGCGGCTCAGCGAGCCGGCACCGAGCCCCAGAGCGATAGGGGTCGCACCGATGATCGTCGCAGTGGCAGTCATCAGAATGGGACGCAAACGGATCCGTGCCGCCTCCAGCATGGCTTCGACGGACTCCAGTCCTTTCGCCCTCAGCTGGTTGGCGTATTCCACAAGCAGAATCGAGTTCTTGCTGACCAGCCCGATCAGCAGGATCATGCCTATCTGACTGTACAGGTTCAGCGTGGAGCCAGCGATCAACAGCGTGAGCAACGCGCCGGTGACCGCCAGGGGGACCGACAGCAGCACCGTGAAGGGGTGAAGCAAGGACTCGAACTGTGCGGCCAGAACCATGAAGACGACGACGAGCGCGAGCACGAAGGCGAAGTATAGCGCGTTGCCGCTCTCCTCAAGCTCGCGTGATTCTCCGGCCAGGGCGGTGTTACTGCCCGGCGGAAGCAGCTCCGCGGCGGCCGCATTCAACGAGTCGAGAGCCTCGCCCAACGTGAATCCCGGCGCCAGGTTGGCCGTTAATGTCGCCGAGCGTACTCGGTTGAAGTGGTTGAGCTGGCGGGGTCCCACACCTTCCTCGACCCTCGCGAGCGCGTCGAGCTGGACCACGACGCCGTCGCGGCCACGCACGTAGAGCCCGGCCATGTCGCCGGGCGTCGCCCGG
>JASFLD010000317.1:0-5518 GCA_050118275.1 Gemmatimonadales bacterium | reverse complement strand
GCCGCGGCCGTTCGATACATAGGGAACCAGGATCCCGACGCCGGGTTCGTCTACATCGGCGAGCCAGATGTCGTCGCGCACGAATACGGAGCTCGCTCGCCGGAGTACTTCACCTCGATCATGACCGCCGATGCGCACGTGGGAGCGTTGCTCGGATCGATCCGCAGCCGTCCCACTTTCGCCGAAGAGGATTGGCTGGTGCTGATCAGCACCGACCACGGGCACAAGGACGAGGGCGGCCACGGCGGTACATCCCCCCAGGAAACGACGGTATTCTACCTCGCCGACGGCCCCTCCGTCTCCCCGGGCGGCCCCGACTTCGATCCGAACATCGTCGACGTGGCGGTCACGGCGCTCGCCCACCTCGGTGTGGACATCGATCCCAGCTGGCAGCTCGATGGAAAGGTCAGCGGCGTCGCAATGAACAGTCAACACACGGAGTAAGCA
The DNA here is from genome assembly GCA_050118275.1 of Gemmatimonadales bacterium. Taxonomy (GTDB): domain Bacteria; phylum Gemmatimonadota; class Gemmatimonadetes; order Palauibacterales; family KS3-K002; genus JASFMO01. The sequence goes on along the minus strand of JASFLD010000317.1, from coordinate 5,071 downwards.
AGACGGTCAGCTCTGATACCTCGCATCTGGAACGGCTTCGTCCCACCTTCGAGGCACGTCACGGAGCCTCGCGCGGGGCACATCTCGCTTGCGCTCCGGGACGCGTGAACCTGATCGGCGATCACATCGACTACAACGGATTGTCGGTGCTTCCGATGGCCATCCAACGGCAGGTCTCGATTCTGTACCGTGAGCGATCGGATGCCAATGTAAGGATCGCCAGCACCGAGGCGCGCTACCCCGAACGCGAGTTCGAGATCGGAAAGGCCATCGAGCCTTACACCTCCGGCGACTGGGGCAATTACGCGAAAGCAGCCGGGCAGGCGTTAGGAGAGCGTCTCGATCTGCGACAGGGCTTCGACGCGGTGATTCACTCCGACATACCAGTCGCCGCGGGACTCAGCTCGTCCTCCGCCCTGGTCGTCGCTTGTGCGCTCGCGCTGCTCCACGCCAACCGGATAGAGATCGAGCGGCTGCAGCTGGCTGAACTGTTGGCGGATGGCGAGCGCTACGTCGGCACGCGCGGCGGCGGCATGGACCAAGCGATCTGTCTCGCGGCGCGGCGGCACTCGGCCAGCCGGATCGATTTCCAGCCGCTGCGCCTGACGGCTCATCCCATACCTCCCGACTGGCACTTCATCGTCGCCTTCAGCCTTGTTCGTGCGGAGAAGTCGGGCCGGGCAAAGGAGACTTACAATACTCGAACGCAAGAGTGCCGGGACGCGCTCGACCGGGTGATCGAAGCGCTGAAGCTGGGCGCCCGCGTCGATTCCTACAAAGGCCTCATCTCCGAGCGCCGGCCCGCACAGCTCATCCGCATCGCAGAGGGAGCGCTCGCATCGCCTCTGTTCCGTCGCTTTCGGCACGTGATCAGCGAGGCGGATCGGGTACGACGCTCGGAGAAGGCTCTGGCTTCTTACGATCTCCGCACGTTCGGCAAGATAATGAACGAGTCGCACGCCAGTCTGCGGGACGACTTCGAGGTAAGTCATCCACAGCTGGATGAGCTGGTCGAACTCGCCAGACAGTCAGGCGCGGCCGGGGCACGGCTCACCGGCGCTGGCTTGGGTGGTTGCATTGTCGCGCTGTGCTCCGAAAGTAAGATCGAGAAGGTCCTGCGCGCGCTGGCCGAACGGTATTACGGGGCGCGCGAATTCGACGGTCGCCTCGAAGACCAGTTGTTCTTGGCCGAACCTGCCGGAGCGGCGACGGTCACGGCCGTCTGAACCCAGCCGAGAGTGCCGCGCTCTGCATCGCATCCCTGAAGTGACGGTAACGCACCACTCTGGCGCGAGTCGAGCCATGAGCGACTGCAACGCTCTGGTAGGCGTCGCAGAGATCGTTGCCGCCGTGGGGTCATCGATTCACTCGGGTGAGCCCCCGCACCCGAAGCGGTGGACGGTGAAGACTGGCTGCCAAACGGCCGCAACTGTCGGCGTTGCGAAGTGGACGTCGCCCTACGATCTTGCCCCAGAACCGAGCACTGCAAACCACTCCATCTCGACGTCGCAACCACCTGACGACCTCGTGCGGGCCGAGTCGTGTTGAAAACGGATCGAGCGATGCCTCATCTGACTATCGAATACACCACGAATCTGAAACCGCGCGCTCCATTCGACGATTTGTTTGCGCGGTTACACGCCACACTCGCCGACCTGGGCGGCATCAATAAGGGCAATTGCAAGAGCAGAGCGATGGGCCTCGACCGATTCCGCATCGGCGAGGGCGCCGCAGATGCGGCGTTCGTCCACCTCGATGTTCGTTTCCTCGAGGGGAGGGCGGCGTCCGTGAAACAGCAAATCGGAAAGTCGTTCCTTACAATTCTCCGTGAGAATTTCCCGCCACCAAACGAGATACGAGATCTGCAGATCACAGTGGAGATCCGGGACATAGAACGTGGCATGTACTTCAAGCACCCGGAAGGAAGTCTCGACTACACGAACGCATGAGGTATCGCCGTTCATCATCTCGGCCGCGCCGAGAGCCGCCTGGTGAATCGATCGCGCCCGGCCATGCGTTGGCGAGCCGTTCTGCCGGGCCTCGACGCGGCGCCGATCCGGGCGACATCTGATCAGCGAGTGACCCGATGACACCACATCGATACAAGCTCTACCAGGTCGACGCTTTCACGACTGAGAGATTCCAAGGCAATCCAGCCGGAGTAGTGACGAACGCGGATGGACTGACCGTCGAACAGATGCAGAAGATCGCGCGCGAGCTGAACAACTCGGAGACCGCCTTCGTCCTCGCGCCCGACGCGGCCGACCATGAGGTACGAGTGCGCTTCTTCACTCCGACGACCGAAGTGCCCTCCTGCGGCCACGCGACCATTGCCGCCCATTACGTACGCGCCATCGAGAACTACCTGCCGTCGACCGTAGTCGTGCAAAAGATCGGCGCGGGCATACTTCCGGTCGAGATCGTCAGACAGGAAGAGGACTACAAGATCGTGATGACGCAGGGCGCCATCGAGTTCGGCGAGCCTTTCGATTCGGCGCCTGTCGCCGAGACGCTCGCGGCGCTCAGCCTGCCGCGTCACGCGTTGGACGAGCGCTGCCCGATCCAGATCGTCTCCACGGGCCATTCCAAGGTCCTCGTCCCGCTGCACTCACGCCTGGAGCTCGACTCGTTGCAACCCGACCTGGCGCGCTTGACGGAATTGAGCAACCGGATCGGGTGCAACGGCTATTTCACATTCACTCTGTACGACCCCGACCCGGACGTACTTGCCCACGGCCGGATGTTCGCGCCGGCCATCGGCATTCCGGAGGATCCGGTCACGGGGAATGCCAACGGACCGCTCGGCGCCTATCTCGTGAGACACAAACTGGTCAGCCTGACGGACGGATCACTGGTCTTTCGAGCTCGACAAGGTGAAGCGCTTGGCCGGCCCGGCCTCGTCGAGGTCACGGTGGAGACGGAGGACTCCGTCCCGAAGCTGGTGCGGGTTGCCGGACGAGCGGTCATCGTGTTTCGCTGCGAGATCGAACTTTGAGGTATTGCCGATGGGACGCCACTACCCGTCAGCCGGGAGCGTCGACATGGACTTGGACCGTTTCGAATGTCTCAGTTTCGACTGCTACGGCACATTGATCGACTGGGAGAGCGGCCTGCTACGGGCCCTCCGCTCGAGTTTGACCCGACACAGCGTCGAGATCGGCGACCAAGAGCTGCTGACCGCTTATGCCGAGGCCGAGACCGATATCGAGGCCGGCGGCTATCAACCTTATCGGCACGTGCTCCGGCAAGTCCTGCTCGCACTAGGTCGGCGCTACGGATTCTCTCCGCTGGCGGTCGAGCTTGACGCGTTTTCCGTGTCGGTCGCAGACTGGCCAGCGTTCGATGACTCGCCAAGAGCGTTGGCAGCGCTCCATGAGAAATACAAGCTGATCATCCTCTCGAACATCGATGACGACCTCTTTCAGCACTCGGCGAGCAAGCTGGGGATCGAATTCGACCGTGTTTTCACGGCTCAACAGATACGGTCGTACAAGCCGTCGGAGGCGAACTTCCGCTACTTGATCGAGAATGCGGGCTTCCCTTGCGAGCGGATTCTCCACGTCGCCCAGAGCCTGTTCCACGACATCGCGCCGGCGAAGCGGGTCGGACTTGCGACGGTGTGGGTCAATCGCCGGAGCGGACAGGCAGGCGCCGGAGCGACCTTGCCCGCGCGAGCCGAGCCCGACCTCGAGGTCCCCGACCTCAGAACCCTGGCTTCTCTGGCGGGCGTAATGCCGTGAGGCCCGACGCTGGTGGACGGAGACGCCCGGCCCAGGCTTGCTGTCGTGGCCCTCGCCAGCTGCGTCGCCGCGCCCCAAGTTGGAGGGTGAGCACTTGATCAGCGTGGGTACACACGACTCCGAGGAACGAGCTCTGACATGACTGGGCGTCCCTACGTATTGGCCGAGACGACGTGGAAGTCGACTCGCGAGACACACTATGACGTGGCCATCCTTCCATGGGGCGCCACGGAGGCCCATAACTACCACCTCCCATACGGGACGGACAACGTCGAGACCGAGGCAATCGCTTTCGAGGCGGCTCGCATCGCGTGGGAATCCGGCGCCAGGGTCATCGTCCTGCCGACGATTCCAGTCGGCGTCAATACGCAGCAGCTCGACATCAAATTGACGCTGAACCTCAATCCCAGCACCCAAGCTATGGTGCTGGCGGACCTGGCGCGCGCGCTGAGCGACCAGGGCATCTCCAAGCTGCTGGTGCTGAACGGCCACGGCGGGAACGATTTCCGCCAGATGATCCGCGAACTGCAAGCCGACATCGAGATTTTCATCTGCACGCTCAACTGGTTTACCTTGTTCTCGTGGGACGAGCACTTCGAGAAACCGGGGGATCACGCCGGAGAGCTCGAGACGAGCCTGATGTTGCACCTGGCTCCCCGGCTGGTCTTGCCGCTGTCGGAGGCCGGTGCCGGAGCGGCACGGACATTCAGGATTGAAGCGCTCAGAGACAAATGGGCGTGGGCGCCCAGGCAGTGGACTCGCGTGACGGTCGACACCGGTGTCGGTGACCCCTCCCTGGCCGCGGCCGACAAGGGACAGCGGTTCTTCGCTGACGTGACGGCCAAGATCGCCGGGTTCCTGAGCGAGTTGGCCGCCGCCGATACCTCAGACCTGTACGAGTGACCCTCGATAGAGGACCGAAGCCCTCCATGACAATGGAAGAACTCGACCGCCGTTTGAGATCCGAGCGTATCGTACCACTTTCGGCTGCCGACTGGGCGGAGCTCGCCGCTGACTTCGAGGAAGTGGAGCGCCACGACACGCTGGTCGCCGGCCATTTGCTCATCGTTCGCGGCGCCGCGGGTCTGGCCGCGGTCGAGCAACCGTCGCCCGACGCGCGCGTCGTGCGCCTACTGGCCGATGACAAAGAAGCGCATCGCTTCGTTCAGGGCAGACTTGAACAGTACGAACGCATGTGGGACGGCTGCGGCTGCAAGGTCGACTATTATGCCCGCGACTGAGGAGGAGACAAGACCTTGGGTGTGCGACATGCTGGCGGCGGGGGCGTTCGTTGCCCTCCTCGTTGTGGACCACTTCGTCCCGCGCGAAAC
>JASFLD010000316.1:0-5522 GCA_050118275.1 Gemmatimonadales bacterium | reverse complement strand
TGTCGCGTCCACTCTGGCGGCGCGCCGCGCCGGAACGTAGCTGGCCACCACTACCACACCCCATCAGGACGGCGCTATCAACAGCGAACGTCGGCAGATCGACTGGACGCACGCCGAATAGCAAGTTGACATCAGGCGAGTGAGTCCGATCGCGATGCCCAGGCCGATGACCACTCCGGCCAGACCTGGTGGGAAAAGGTCGTAGGCCCGGCTCCCGACCGTGCCGGGATCCGAGCGGACGGCTATGTTTCCAATATCGACGTCAGCCAAGCCCAACCGGGCCCGACGATCCAAACCGTAGCCGGGGGAAATCCGCGTGCGCCTTTCGAGCCAGGTCCGAGAACCTCATTCGCGGTTCTTGTCTCTCATCTGTGTCCTCATCGTCTGTGCACTCGCCGGCGTCGGCTGTGCCTCTGAGTCGCGGGAGCAGCACGCCGGAACAGCAGAGGATCCCTGGGTCATCGGCATGAGCCAGTGCAACCTCGGAGAACCCTGGCGCGTGCAGATGGACGCCGACGTCGCAGCCGCATCCGCCCGCCATGACAACCTGAAGGTGATCTTCAAGGACGCGCAGAACAGCTCGTTGGAACAGCGGGCGCAGGTGGAGGAGTTCGTCGAGCAGGGCGTCGACCTGATCATCATCAGCCCCAAGGAGGCGGCGCCGCTCACTCGGCCGGTGGCCGAGGCCTATCAGCAGGGCATCCCGGTGATCGTGCTGGACCGTGAGGTCCAGGGCGACCAGTACACGACGTTCATCGGTGCCGACAACGTGCGGATCGGCCGAGAGGCAGGTAAGTGGCTCAGGGGAACTCTGGGTGGCCGGGGCAAGATCGTCGAGCTGAGGGGGTTGATGACGTCGACGCCGGGCCAGGACCGCAATCAGGGATTTCTCGAGGGACTGCAACTAGATGAGAACCCGGGGTTGGAGATCGTCTTCACGGGTGAGATGCAGTGGCTCGAGCCCAACGCGCGGCGCGAGATGGAATCGGCGTTGGCTACGAACCCGGAGATCGACGCCGTCTACGCCCACAACGATCCCGGCGCGCACGGTGCCTGGCTGGCGGCCCGCGCCGCCGGCCGGGAAGATGAGATTATCTTCGTCGGCATCGACGCGCTGCCCCACGAAGGACAGCAGTACGTGCGGCAGGGGATCCTCGACGCGACGTTCCTGTACCCCACGGGCGGACAGGAAGCGATCGATATTGCCCTGGCGATCCTTAGGGGCGAGGAGGTCCCCAAGCAGATCGTGCTGGGGACTCGTCTGTTCACGCAGGCGAACATCAACGAGGGTGGCCAGCCGATCGAGTAAAGAATATCGCCGCCATCAGTCGTTGTGTCCGTCCCATTCCGTGCGTAGGTCAGCAAGCAGACCAGGCAGATTCTCGCGACCGGGTACGTTACCGAACTCTCTCACCCATCTTTCTACATAAGCCCAATCGAGTTCGGCCCCCTTCCGGCGTATCACCGTCGCGGCGTCTTCCAGGTCGGTAGGTCGCCCGGCAAACAGCTTGTGAATGATCAGATCTTCAGCCGCGGCAAACGGAACCGATTCATCCGCCAGTTGGACGACAACGGCACGGTCGATCGCCTCGCGCTCGTACGACGTCGTCGAGAAGATGAAATCGACACGTATGCTCGTCTTCTGGTGGAGCACTGGCACCACAAACGTGCGTCGAACGAAAGCCTCTACGTCTTCGGGCAGCGGCCGCAGTTCCAGGGCAGCACACACGTCGAGGAGATCATTGAGGCGATTGGGATCGGCGGCAAGGGTGATATCGATATCTTCGGTCAGGCGAGGACGCCCGTGCAACAATACAGCTTGCCCGCCGATGAGCATGAAAGGAATCCGCCGCTCGCGCAGCTCCCGGGAGATCCCGGCGATGAGGTCAGAGAAGTCAGGCGGCTGAGGGGAGCCCATTCAGGATGCGTGCGATATTCAAGTCCGGCTTCAGGTCGGCTAGCCAGTCTTCGCTGTCGATGACGCCGAGCTCGCGGGCCTCCGCCCAGAGCGCGGCGAACCTTTGGAGCGCGACGTCATAGCTCAGGCGGGCCAACGCGTCTCGCTCGTAACGCCTGTTCAATTCCTCCAAGAGCTGCGGTGACTTGATCATACTCCAATATAGCAGAGAGATCCGTCCAGAGCATGACACGGACAGCGGTGGTCTCTCGGGACGCTGAAAGGTGCAGGGCGTATGAAACGAGGCTGACCGACGCCAGAGCAGACGACGGCTCCGATTCTAGGAGAAAGATTGCCCTCAGCCCATCTGTCGAATCTTGCGGGTGAGCGCCGGCTCGATCCCCATCAGCCGCTCATAGGTGACGACCTGGCCTCGGTGGTACATCTCCTGGGCGATCCCATGATTCAGCCACGCCAGGCGCGTCCCCTTCTCTCCATCGAACCGCTCGATCAGCTGGACCATGTGTAGCTCGCCGGCTTCGATGAACTTCTGCTCCGCTTCCTGGAACGATTCCTCCAGCAATTCGATCAGTTCGCGCTTAGAAGTCACCTCGCCGACGTGCGCCGCGTAGAGGTCGAGCAGCTCAGGCCACGGCGCTCGCCGGAAGTCCGTGTCGGGCCGGGTCAGTTCGCCCGTCATCATGAGGGCCACCTCCAGTATGTGCTGCGTCAGCTCGGCGACGCTGCGCACCTCCGGCGTCGGCCGAAAATCGAAACGGTCGTCGGGGATGTTCTCCAACTCCTCGATCAGGCCTTGTCTGACGTCCGACCAGGCCTCGAGGGTCTCATCGAGCAGAGTATCGAAGTGTGGCATCGTCGTACTCCCAGATGGCAAATGGGTTAGGGTCACGTGACTCCGTTGTGATGTCTCATGCTGCTGTCGCCGTATCAAGCTTGTCGGCGTGCCCCTTGTCTATGACGGGCTTCACGGCTCACTTCGACTACCTTGAAAGGCGGAGGCGCGACTCGGCTCAGGCTCAATCGACCTGTAGCCCCGCTTGGCGTAGCCCCTCGAGGAAATCCTCTACAACCTCTGCCTGCTTGAGCGTGTACGACAGGAGCTCACGCACTCGGCCCTCGAAGTCCGGCTTCTGGCGCAGCAGTTCCGCTCCGGCAGCGCGAGCCTCGTCCACGCGGCCGAGTCTCCCGAGAGCGGCCGCCCGCAACGCCGGATCCCAGAAGCCGACATTGAAGCCGACTTTCTGCGCCTCTCGGTAAGCATCCTCGTACTCTCGGCGAGCGAAGCGACAGGCGTAGAGGCCGTGGTGGAACCACTTCGGGTGACAGGGATTCAGCGCGATGGAGCGTTCGAGCAATTCAACGCCCCGGTCACAGTCACCGGCACACGCGTACAGGTAGCCGATGGTCCCCGTGTAGTTCGGCGAGTTCGGGTTCAGGGCGAGCGCTACCTCGGCTTCTTCAGCGAACTGTTCGAGGTCGCCACGCAGGAGATAAACGTACGCCAGAATGGTGCGCGCCAGCTGGCTGGCGGGATCCAGGGCCGCCGCTCGCTGTGCGTGCGCGAAAGCGATCTCGAGCGGTTGCTCGAACCCTGGACGGTCGAAGACGACCGCATTGCAGTAAAGGTTCGCCAGGCCCGCCCAGGCCGGACCGTATTCGGGTTCCCTCTCGGTAGCGCGCTGCAGAGCCGCGAACGCCGATTCCGCTGCCTCCGGGGTCATCACGAGCATGTAATGGTGATAGCGCAACAGTGCCTCGTACGTGCTCAACTCTTCCGGGCGCTTCTTTCGCGATTCCCCGGCGAGTCGCCGGGCGATGATTCCGTACTCACCGGCGATGGCGGCGATCACGCTGCGCGCGATCTCTTCTTGCGCCTCGATCAAGCCGCTGGCCGCGAGATCGATGGAGTAATCATCGCCCCAGATCTGCCGGCCGCTGATCGCGTCGGTCAGCTGCACGGCCACCTTGATGCGTGAGGTGTCGCGCCGGACCGTGCCACCCACGAGGAAGCGTGCTCCGATTTCGCGGCTCACGTCGCGCATCTGGACCCCGCCACGGCCTTCCGGAACGGCATCCTGGCAGGGGACGGCGGTCACGTCCTGATATCGGTTCACCTCGCTGACCAACTCGGCGACGAGGCCGCTGACGAAGTAGGTTTGTTCCGGATCGTCCGTAACGTTGGTGAGCGGCAGAATGCCAATCGTAGGACCGTCGGGCGCGTCAATCGGGTCCGCATCAAGCTCGTACCTGTCCGAAGCACGCGTGCGCTTTGGCGGCTGCACGGTGAAGGTGGGAACGTATCGCCCCTTCGGGATGTCAATCCGGATCTGATCTCTCCCACCCGCCACGAGGTAATAGCGCTCCAGCGCGCGTCGCAACCTGCCCGCCTGGATGCGAACGATCGGATCGAGCCCCGCATCGAAGTCCTTCCCGCGGCCGAAGACCTGGGTGGCTATGGTGTAACCCTTCAGTCGCTTGGACCGCCCGGCCAGAGTCTCCTCCACGACGAACCGGAGGAAATCACGCATCCGGTCCGTAGCCTGAAACTCGCGATGCGCGAGGATGCGTTCGAGCTGTGCCCGGATGTCGTCGTGCGACAACCCGCTGCGCGCGTCCACACTTCGGTTGAGATCCCCTTCAGGCACCTTCGCGCCATCCGCGCTAAGTCTTTCCAGTGCAATCGATTGACTGATTGTAGTCTACATGAAGTTACTGTAACTCCCTTACCTTCTCAAGACCGAATCGCCACCGTGTGCGAGGTTTCCGACCATTCTTTCAAGCGATGACTCGCGGGAGAGCAAGAGTGAGCGATTCGGAGACGCTCAAGCTGATCAAGAGGAAATTCAGTTCGCGAGAAAAGGTCATCGAGCGCGCCTATCACAGCAGCGCGTCATTCCGCGCGTTGTGCCGTGATTTTCACGACTGCGCCAAGGCCCTGTCACGGTGGCGGGATTCGGAGTGCGAGGAAGGGCGGCTGCGCGAAGCGGAATATGCAGAGCTTCTACTGGAGCTAACGGCCGAGATCGAGGCTCGACTGCAGGCCGTTGGAAGTATCGCGGATACGCGCTCCGATCCCTGATCGACGGACTGAGGTGATGGCAATGTCGAATCGCAGCGTCAGTGCAGCCGCTTGTCTTTCCGTGGCCCTTGCGCTGGTGACGCTTCCGGGCTGCAGCACGAAGGCGCCCCAGCAGACGGCGGTAATGCAGTCGGTGGGCGACCTGGGGATGACGGGTCGTCGGATCCGCATCGGGGCGACGAACCTGTTGAACGTGAACATGTCGATGATCGAGCTGACGGCCGACAGCATCATCTCGGCGACACGCGATCCCGAAGTCCAGTACAACGCGCTCGTCTGGAAGGCCAACGCCATCCCGGCCTATCAGAGGGCCATGTTTCACCCCGATCCGCTCGTCAGCCTGGTCGATGGCTGGACGCTGACCGTGCAGATGCGGGAGTACTTCGACGAGGGGGGCGGGGGCGACCTGTTTGGCCCGCAACAGCCGCTCGCGGTGACAATCTCGCAGCGCCTCGAGGCCGCGACGGACTCGGCAGTCGCCGCCAGGCTGGAGCCGGAGGTCTACGGCCGCCTGCGTCGCTTCGT
>JASFLD010000315.1:0-5534 GCA_050118275.1 Gemmatimonadales bacterium | reverse complement strand
GCTCCTCCTCATCCAGTATGGGCCAGGCGTCCTGGAGCTGATTAGCAGTGAAGGTCTCGGTTTGCAGCATGAGAATCTCCAAACGAGTCGCTCTCTGAAGCTTGACGGTCGCGTCACCGCCGAGGCAACGTGGTCGCGCCTGTGTGGGTTCGCCTCATCGCAGACGGCTTGCCCGGTTGAGCATTTTGTCAGTGCCGGCCACGATGAGCGTGTCGGACTCTTTGAGCAGTGCATCGGGGTCGAGAACCGGCTGAAAACGGTTAGTCAGAATATCGTGAACGGCGACCACCGAGATACCGTGCCGGCGTGGCAGCGCGAGGTCGCGCAAGGATGCGCCGATCCACGACTCGGGCACGGCCATCTCTTGCAGTCCGAAGTCCTCGCCCAACTGGACGTAGTTCAGCAGTAGGCGCGTGGAAACCCGCTTCGCCAGTCGAAGACCCGATTCCCGCTCCGGAAAGATCGTCTCGGTCACTCCGATCTTCTCGATCAGCCGCGCGTGGTCGGCAGAGGCGACTTTCACGTAGATCTCCTCGATCTTCAGATCGCGCATCATGAGAGTGGTCATGGCGCTGGCGGTGATGTCGTCGCCAGTGCTGATGATGCCTCCGTCTGCCGTCTCGGCCCCCAGGCGGCGAAGCGTGCGAATGTCCATGCCGTCACCGACCGCGGCCCGCGTCACCATGCTCGCCATCGCATCGACTCGCTCGGCGCTGCGGTCGAGCGCCGCGACTTCGTGTCCGATCGACTGCAGGGTCTCCGCCACGGCGGATCCGAAGTTGCCAAGACCTACAACGATGAACCTCTTCATGTCACATCTCTCATTAGCCTATGATGATGTCCTCGTATGCGTACCGGAACTCACCGGCCTTCTTTGGTTCCCTCAGTGCAATGGCCGAGGCGAGGGTGAGGGGCCCGGTCCGACCGACATACATGAGAATGATGGTGAGCAGCCGACTGAACACCGAGAGGTTTGAAGTCACGCCCATCGAGAGGCCGACGGTATTGAAGGCGCTCACCGTCTCGAACATGTGACGCACGAAACCACCCGCAACCTGAGGATGGGTCGCGGTCCCAAGTTCGCGGACGGACATCAGGAGGATCGCCGTCGTGACCACGACGAATGCCACGATGACCAAGCCGACGGATCGCTCGATCGTTTCCTCCGGTATCGTTCGTTTCCAGATGCTCGTCACACGATGCCCGCGCAGCCGACTCAATGCCAGCAGCGCCAACACCGCCACCGTCGTTGTCTTCACACCGCCCGCCGTCGATCCGGGCGATCCGCCGATCGACATCCAGATGATCGTGACGAAGTCCGTACTGTCGGCGGTGGACGAGTAATCGACCGTGTTGAAACCGGCCGTGCGGCTCGTGACGCTCATGAACAAAGCGTTGAGCAGCTTCTGCCAGACGGGCATTGGCCCTAGAGTGTTGAACCACTCGAGCGCCGCGAAGATACCCCATCCCCCCACGAGCAGGACGGCCGTCGCCGCCAGAACGAGTCGAGAATGCAAGGACAATCGGAGCCTGCCCTCGCTTCGACCCAACCAACCCAGCTTCAGTTCTTCCAGTGTGAGGAAACCGAGGCCGCCGGCGACGATCAGCAGCATGATGACGAGCAAGTCGAACGGGGCGTTCTGGAATCCCATCAGCGAGTCGGAGAAAGTCGAAAACCCGGCGTTGCAAAAAGCGCTGATCGACTGAAACACGGCGTGCCAGGCGGCGCCGACCGTTGGATAGCGGGGCAACCAGGCGACGAACAGCAGCAGGGCCCCGGCCGCCTCGAACAGCAGCGTGTACACCACGATGCTGCGCACTAGTCGCCGAACGTCGATGTCCTCGGCCACGCCGGCATGATGAGCGGTCACGGCTTCGTGATGGAACGAAAGCCGGCGTCCCAGCGCCAGGATGATCAGGGTCGTGAAGGTCAGGATTCCCAGACCACCGAGCTGGATGAGAAGCAGTATGAAAGCCTGGCCCCAGAACGTGAAGTAGGTGGCCGTGTCGACGACGATCAGCCCGGTCACGCATACGGCGCTGGTCGCCGTGAAGAGGGCGTCGACCCAGCGCAGTGGGGCGCCGGTGTACAGTCCAGGCAGCAACTTCAGTCCCAGCGTGCCGAAGGCGATCAACAGGAGAAATGATCCGAGCAACAGCCGCGGCGGCGTCAGTCTCTGCCGGAACCGGATGGCTGGCGGACTTCCAAGCCGCCAGCTTCGAGCCATGAAATGCAAACTCGTTGCCTTTTTCCGTGGTGAGTCCGGTACACGAGAAGGGAGCACGCCATGGAGATTCTCCCGGTGGTCCCGGCCCCTATTCTAACGCTAACGGGGCTCGCTCACCAACGGACCGGGCTTCGATCTCGGCTACGGTTGGGCCGATGTCTCAGACGGAAGGGGACGTGCGTCGTCGACCCGCTCGTCTGCCGATCGCGCGAGCGCTTCCGACGCCGTTGTTCTTCACTCCATCCGCAAGGCCCGTAGTGGATCGACGCGCGTGGCGCGCCGCGCCGGCAGATAGGCGGCCAGCCCCGCGACGGCCAACAGCAGTAGCGGCACGGCGACGAAGGTGACGGGATCGCGTGTCGAGATTCCGAAGACGAGACTGTCCAGGAAGCGCGACAAGCCCAGCGCTGCTGGAATGCCCAGCACGACGCCGGCTAGGGCCAGGACCATGCCTTGCCGTACAACCGTCGCCGCGACCGATGCGCGCTGGGCGCCCAGCGCGATCCGCACGCCGATCTCGCGTGTTCGCTGGGCGACGGCATACGCCAGCACGCCGTACACACCGACCGTACCCAGGATCAAAGCGAGCCCGGCGAAAACGCTGAGCAGAACGGTGGCGAATCGCCGTCGCGCGTTCAATTCGCCGTACAGGTCAGTCAGTCGCGCGATGCGCCCGAGGGCGAGGGTTCCATCGACCTCCCAGATCGCGTCGCGCACCGTTGCGGCCAGTCCCTCGGGATCGGTATCAGTGCGGACGGCCAGCGCCAGCCAGTTCATCCACGTCCAGCGCTTCTGCGCGAAGGGGATGTAAATCGCCGGCTCGGTTGGCCGGTCTAAGCCGCTGTGTCGTGTATCGCCCACCACGCCGACGATCTCCAGCCACGGGCCCTGCTGGCCCTGAAAGCTGATGCGTTGGCCGACGGGATTCTGACCGGGCCAGTGCCGTTTCGCCAGCGCCTGGTTGATCACCAGCACGGCCGGAGCTTCGGGACCGTCGGTCTCGTTCAGGGCGCGCCCTTGGATGAGGGGAATACCGAGCGCGCGGAAGTACCCGGGTGTCACAGCGGCCAGCGGCACGGGATCCTCGCGCTCCCTGGGACCTGGGCGTGGCCGACCCTCGATGGCAAAGCTGAAAGTAACGCTGACCTGCAGGGCGGGCGGGTCGGTGGTCCCGGCAGCTGAACGCACGCCCGGCACCGCCTCGATCCGCTTCAGAACGCGTTGGAAGAAATCGACCTGCTGGGGCGTCCCCGAATATCGGGCCGATGGGAGCGATACGTATGTGATCAACACATTCTCCGGATCGAAGCCGTAGTCGACGCGTTCGATTTCCATGAAGCTTCGTACTAGAAGGCCTGCCCCGGACAGCAGCACGACCGACAGGGCGACCTCTGTGACGAGAAGCGCGGAACGGAGGCGCGCCTGCCGCAAGCCTCCGCCTCGCTCGGTCCCGGCGCGGAGTGTAGCTGCCGGATCCGACGCGCTGGCGCGGAGCGCCGGGAGCAATCCGAAAAGCAGCGTGGCCAGCAGCGTCGCGGCGGCGGCGAACGCGAACACCGCCGGCTCGATGCGTGTGTGTCCCAGCAACGGTATGTCATCGGGTGCCAGGCTGACGAACAGGCCGAGACCGGCCGCCGTCAGGGCGAAGCCCAGAGCACCGCCCAGCACCGCGATCAACAGCGCCTCCGTCAGAAACTGACGGACCAGCCGTCCGCGGCCCGCGCCCAGCGCGCCCCGCACCGCTACCTCGCGCTCTCGCACCATCGCCCGTGCCAGCAGTAGGTTCGCCAGGTTCGCGCAGGCGAGGAGCAGGACGAGAGCAACCACGCCGAGCAGCACCATCAGCAACGGACGCACGCCGCTGACCAGGTCGGCCCGGTAAGGCTGCACGTTGACGCCCCAACCCTGCATATGCTGCGGGTATTCTTCCGCCAGTCGGGCGGCGATCGCGTCCAGTCCTGCCTGGGCGCGCTGCAACGAAACGCCGTGGTCCAGTCGGCCGATGACCTGCAGATTGTGAGAGCGCCGGCTGGCTCGATCCTCCTCGCCCAATGGCCATGGGACCCAAAGTTGTACCGAAGGCTCAGGGAACTCGAAGCTCGCCGGCATGACGCCCAGGACGCTATACCTCTCGTCGTCCACGAGAATACTCTGGCCGACCACGTCAGGATTACCGCCGAAGCGGCGCTGCCAGAGCCCATAACTGAGCACGGCGACGTTCGCATTGCCCGGCACGCCTTCCTCTTCGCTGAATGTCCTGCCGACAAGTGGCGCGACTCCCAGAACTCGGAAGGCGCCGGGCGTCAGCGACGCCATATTGATCCGCACAGGCTCGCCCTCACCGCCCAAACCCACTCCGTACCCGGTGCTGTGCGCACCCAGCGTCTCGAACGAGGCGGCCTGATCGCGCCAATCCATATAGTTGCCGCGCGAGACCACGTTGTGATCGTCGCCATCGGGCCTGATTTCCCAGACTCTGACCAGACGATCGGGCTCGGGGTAGGGCAGGGGACGCAGCAGCACGGCGTCCACCACGCTGAAGATCGCCGTGTTGGCGCCGATCCCCAACGCGAGCGTGAGGATCGCGACGGCAGCGAATCCGGGCTTTGCCCATAGCTTGCGCCAGCCGTAGCGGAGGTCACGAACGATCTCTTGCAGCCACTCCGTGCGGCGGACGCGCCGCTCGGTACGCGCTGACTCGCGGCGCAGGGTCCGCCGCGCCTGCCCCAGGTCACCGAATTCCTCTCGAGCGCGTCGCTCGGCCTCGCCGCGCTCCATCCCCTCGGCTACCAGGTCTTCGATTCGTGACTCGATGTGGAAACGGATCTCGGTTTCGACCTCGTCGGTGATCTGGTTGCGGAGGTCGCGCCGCAGGCGCAGCGCCCGGCGGACTCCGTCGGGTAGCCCTTCCCTATCAGTCATCGCGATCTCCTCACGCCGTTTCAGCTGCCAGGACCTTCAGCAGCGCCGTGGCGTAGCGTCGGATCGAACGTGACTGTTCGGTCAACTGCTTTCGTCCTCTCGCGGTCAGTCGATAGTACTTGGCCTTGCGGTTGTTCTCCGACAGTCCCCACTCGGCCTTCACCCAACCGCGCCGTTCCATCCGGTGAAGCGCCTGGTAGAGAGCCGCATCCTCGACCCGCAGAGCGCCGTCGGTCTGGCGGCGGATCCAGCGCGTGACGGCGTAGCCATGCAGCGGTCCCCACGACAGGGTCTTGAGCACCATGGCGTCGAGCGTCCCCTTGATCAGCTCCATGATCGTTCCTCCGAGAGAACCCCGCGTTCTGGACGTTGTCTTCCACTTAG
>JASFLD010000314.1:0-5544 GCA_050118275.1 Gemmatimonadales bacterium | reverse complement strand
GCAGCGTCCGCGACGACATTTCGCCCAGGCGCGTCAGATCGTGTTCCGCCCTCAATCGCGCCAGCGCCTCTCTGATCTGCGGAAGCGACTGCCGGACTCGCTGGATATCAGGATCGACCCGCGATACCGAACGAAGTTGCGTCAGCCGCTGCCTCGTGGCGTCCGATCTCTGCACGATCTCCGACGCCGGGACTGGCGCCGGGGGCTGCTGCTCACTCGTATCCCGCTGAGCCCCCGACGGCTGCTGCTGCGTCGTGGACAAGACGGACGCGCCGCTCGCCGGTCCTGCCAGCGCCAGCCATGCCAGGCCAGATGCGACGGATAGCCGAAGGCCGGCCCTTGCCGCCGACAAGACCCGCCCCTCGGTTCCGCCGTTCCTTGCATCTCCCGAGCGGCGAAGCCGACATCGACCCCTTAGGCCGGACCGCCTCCCGACCTTCGGGCAGTCCGCGCCGCCATCACTTCGTCGAGAATTCGGCATCGTCGATCGCCTCCAGATCCTCATCTTCCAAGACGATTTCCGCCGCCCCAGCCGAATCCACCGCGTGGTCCACCGTCCGTGCACCCGGTATCACGATCACGTTCGGTGCGCGGCTCAACACCCACGCCAGCACCGCGGCGTGCGCCGATATCCCACGTCGCTGGGCAATCTCTCGGACCACCGGGTGAGCCGGCAGTCTCTTGTTGAGTCGCCCACCTCCCACCGGACTGTAGGCCAGGAACCCTATCCCATTGTCAGAACAGTGCTTGACTACTCCGTTCTCCAGCGCCTCGCGAAAAAATGGGTTGAGACGATTCTGCACAGTCACCAGCTCCACCATCTCCCGTGCGGCCTCGATCAGAGAGACCGACACGTTGGACAACCCGATCCAGCGCACCTTCCCCTCCCGCTGCAACTCGGCCAGTGCGCCGACGCTGTCCATGAACGCCACATCGGGGTCCGGCACGTGAAACTGGTAGAGATCGATGCATTCCACGCCAAGCGCCCTCAGCGACCGCTCGCACGCGGTTCGCAGATGGTCGGGGTGGCCGTTGTATTCCCAGCGGCCTGCCGGGCGCCTCATGCCGCCCTTGGTGGCGATGATCACTTGCTGGCTGTCTCCAGACCAGGACGCTAGCGCCTTCGCAACCAGCCGCTCGTTGTGGCCGATATCGTCATCGTCCAGGCAATAGACGTCCGCCGTGTCGATCAGCGTCATCCCCGCCTCGAGCGCTGCGTGAATTACCGAGATCGCCCGCGATTCCGGCGGTCTGCCGCTCAGCGACAGCGGCATACCACCGAATCCTACCGCCGAGACGTCCGGGGCACCGGGCCCGAGTGGTCGTGTAATCATCGACTCTCTGTCTCCTCTTTTGCCTGAGGGCCGGCCTCTTCCTCATCCAGCGCGCGAGACGCCGCCGCCAGCACCGGTGCGATCGTCTCGGGTCTGCTCGACCTGATGTGGCCGGCGTCCAACCAGATCAATTGTTTGGGCTCACGGGCTGCTTTGAACAACCGCTCCACCGAACTGACCGGGATGCGCTCGTCCCGGCGCCCATTGATGATGATCGTTTCACGCGGCGCGATCTGCCCGACGTAGTCGAGCGGCTCGATT
Organism: Gemmatimonadales bacterium; assembly: GCA_050118275.1. GTDB lineage: Bacteria > Gemmatimonadota > Gemmatimonadetes > Palauibacterales > KS3-K002 > JASFMO01. The sequence goes on along the minus strand of JASFLD010000314.1, from coordinate 3,949 downwards.
GGGTCTACCAGCCACGCGCCCACCCGGGCCAGCGCCGAGCGCAGCCACATGGGCTGCACCTGGAGATTGGTCCTCAAGAGCGCTGCATAATCGCCTCCGCCGTAGATGACGAGGACCCTGCCAGCCCGTGGATCCAGCGCCCCGGCGACCGTGATCAACTGGGCGCCAAAGCTCGCCCCGGCGTAGACCAGTCCGGACGAGTCCACGTCGTCGCGCCTTGCCAAGTAGTCCGCGCCCAGCATGACCGCCGATGGAGTGAGCAGCATGGCGCGGCGCACGGCGAAAACCCGCACTAGGAATTGCCACCAGCTCAGTTGCGCCGGGCCGTCCCACGGATAATCCAGACCGAGAATCACGTACGGGTCCTCCGGGGTGAACAGCTCCGCCGCCAGCCTGCCCGTGTTGGTACCGCCGATCACGATCACCGCCGGAAAGCGCCCTCCCGACCTCGGCACCCTCAGATAGCCCCGAACGCTGTAGTTCGCGCTGCTCGCCAGCTCGATCTCGAACGCCGCGTAGAGGGAATCCCAACCGGCTTCGTGTACCTCGACTTTCGCCAACTCGCCCTTTTGACTCCAGAACTCCTCCGGCGCATCGAACTTTAGGGCCTGAACGACTGCCAAAGCGATGGCCAACAACAACAAGATCGCCGCCAGCCAGAGCCGGCCTGCGCCGGACCTTCCGCCCTCCCTCTCCCCAGGGTCTTTCCTTCTCCACAGCATGTCGGCACAATACGAAGCTCGCAGGCCGCAGGCCACTGCCGGTCCGGCACCAACGAGAGCGGCGACCTAGCCTCGCCTGACTGAGGAGGAGACGGTGGCGGCACACAACCCGATCACCCGGATCTGCATTCTCAGCACCCACGGGTATATGGACCCCGTGCCGCGCCTCGGCAGCACCGACACCGGCGGACAGGTCGTGTACGTGCTGGAACTAGCCAAGGCATTCACTCGGCTGGGTATCGCCGTCGACATCTATACACGCTGGTTCGATCGCGACCGGCGACAAATCGATCCCCTCCCCAAACATCCCGGCGCGCGTATCATCCGCATTCCGGCCGGCCCCTGGGAGTTCATTCCCAAGGAAGAGATCTACGACATCCTGCCGGAGTTGGCGGAAAATATGGTCCGCTTCGTCCTCGACCAGGGCCTCGACTACGACTTGCTTCACGCCCACTATGTCGATGCCGGCATCGTCATGCTCGCTGTCGCCGAACGGCTGAACCGCCCGACGTTCTTCACCGCGCACTCGCTCGGTGCCTGGAAACGGGAACAATTGGGCGGGGACCCGGGCGAAATGGATTGGAAATTCAAGTTCGAGCGGCGGATTTCCGAAGAGCGGCGGATCTTCCGGACCGTATCGGCTCAGACGGTGACCTCGGCCTTGCAGCGCGATAAGATCCGCGAATTGTACGGTTGGCAGTCGCAGAACATCGAGGTCATCCCACCCGGAGTCGACATCGGCACCTTCAAGCCCCCGAAAGCCGGCCGTCCCCCGCCCCCGCCGCGCCCCGACTTGCCGGCGCCCTACGTCTTCTGCCTCAGTCGCATCGATTCCGGCAAGGGACACGACTTCCTGATCGACGCTTTCGACCTGGTCCGACGCGCGGTGCCCGATGTCCACCTCGTGATCGGCGGCGGCTCGCCCAAACCGCAGCTACGCGAAAGCGCGGTGCTGGCGACCATGCACGCGATCATCGACAAGCGGCGATTACACGATCACGTGACCATCGCGGGCTACGTTCCCGACGACCTGCTGGTCCCCTACTATCAGGGAGCGGCGCTCTTCGTGCTGCCATCCGTCTTCGAGCCGTTCGGTATGACCGTCCTCGAGGCCATGGCCTGCGGTACGGCCGTCGTCGCGTCGCGCCTCGGCGGGATCAGAACCGTCATCGCTTCGGGACAGAATGGACTGCTCGTCGATCCCACCGACCGCGACGAGTTCGCCGCCGCCATCGTCCGGCTAATCGAGGACCGGACGCTGGCCAAGCGTCTCGGACGGGCCGGACGCTCGACCGTGATCGACGAATTCAGCTGGGAGGCGATCGCCCGGCGGCACCTCGCGCTGTTCGACGAGCACCTCGACCGCTGAGGCCGCCGGGCCGACCAGAGTGGCCGGTCGCCAGACGTCGGCTCGCAGGACTCATCTCCGCTCTTCCGCCACACGCTCGAACACGATGTCGTCCACGGCCGGCTCGAGCGGTACGAGCAACTCGTTGATATCTCCCCGCTTGTCGTAGCGGAACAGCACTCTCAGTCCGCTGAACGGTATCAGCGGATTTTCGGGCAGCTCGAACACGTCGTAGTGAACTCGTTCCAACCGCGACGATTCGCCGTGGAACGTCGCGACCAGACCGTCGTCCTCCGCCGTTATCTCGATCATCCCGTATGCGGGGTGCGCGTAGCTTCCGGCATAGTCGGCCAGTTCGTGCGACCGCGACGTCCCCTCGACGCGCTCATCACCGCCGGACGCCGTCGTCTCGGACTCCTCCGCCTTCGCCTCCTGCTCCTTCGCCCTGCCGATCCAGTCTATCGGGTCCAGTCCCAGCACCCGATCGTAGACTCCGCGAGTCACCAGGGTCGGCACAGGATTGTTTCCCGTCATGTTCGTCAGCACGATCATCCCCACCCGCTCGCGAGGCATGAACGAGAGCAGCGAGATGAACCCGTCGATGCCGCCGCCGTGGTGAACCAGCTTCCGTCCGCGATACGTCGTCACGAAGAAACCCATCCCGTAGCTCGTGTGCCCCAGTTCGTCGTACGGGATTTCGCCCTGCATCGCCATCTGCGGCATTTGCATCTGCTCCGCGTTGCTCTGCGACAGCAGCTGCGCGTCGCCGACTTTCCCTTTGTCGATGTGGAACTGCACGTAGTCGATCATCTCCCGCACGCTCGAGTTGATCGACCCGGCCGGGCCGATCTCGTCGATGTCGCGGAAATCGATTTGCCGCACATCGCCGTCGTTCTCGTGGTAGGGGTAGGCGAAATCATCCGCCCTCTGCATCTCGACCACTGAGAAGTTCGAGCGCGACATGCCCAGCGGCTCCAGAATCCGCTCCCGCACCAACGCCTCCCAACTACTGCCCTCGATCTGCTCCGCCAAATAGCCGGCCGTCATGAACATCAGGTTCTGGTACTGCCAGACCGCCCGGAACTCACGGTTCGGCTCGAGATAGCGCAGCCGTTCGTACAGCTCCCGCCGCGTCAGCGCCGAGCCATACCACAGCAGATCGTGACGCGGCAGGCCGGACCGGTGCGTCACCAGATCGCGCGGGGTCATGTACTTCGTGGCCACATCATCGTATAACTGGAAGTCCGGCAGGTAACGGCGAACCGGCTCATCCCAGTCCAGCTTGCCCTCGTCCTCCAACATGCCAAGCAGCGTCACCGTGAACGACTTGCTGATCGATCCTATGGCGAACAACGTACGGTCGGTGACCGGCCGCTGCTCATCCACATCTCGATGTCCAAACCCCTTGGAAAGGATGACCTCGCCGTCCCGGACGACTGCGATGGCCAGCCCGGGAACTTTCCACTCCTCCATTACCTGCACGATGTACGCGTCCAGGTCGTTGACCGTGGCGACACCGCCAGGCGGCGGCTGAACCGCATAGCTGACCGAGGACGCCGCCTGTAAAGACACGCCGCTGACCAACAACCCGGCCAAAATCAGTCTGCGCATGAGACCTCCTGGATATCACGCCTCCCGTGGACTGCTTGTGCAGGCCACCAGCAGGGTGGGACCGCTACGTGCAGTGTCTGTCGAGCAATGTCAATCCGGATTCACCCGGTACGCCTCATCGCCCGCGCGAACACGCTCTCTCAGTCCCACCGCCACCTCTGTGCCCTCGTTAGCCGTCTCGACTGCTGAATGCTCCACCTGCATCGATTCGATCTCTTGCTCGAAATCCGTGGTGTGGCCACGGATGTGCAGCACGTCGCCCAGCTTG
>JASFLD010000313.1:0-5573 GCA_050118275.1 Gemmatimonadales bacterium | reverse complement strand
GGCGAGTGTCGTCAGGGCGGTAAGTACGCCCGCCATCCATAGCGGCATGCCGAGCAGCAGATGAAAGCCTATCGCGGCGCCCAAGAATTCGGCCAGGTCGGTGGCCATCGCCACGACTTCCATCAATGCCCACATCACCAGGACCACGGGGCGCGGAAAGCGTGATCTGCAGTGCTCCGCCAGGTTTCGTCCGGTAGCGATCCCCAGCTTCGCAGAGAGCGCCTGAATCACCATCGCCATCAGATTGCTGGCGACTACCACCCAGAGGAGAGCGTATCCGAACTTCGCGCCGGCCTGAATGTTGGTAGCAAAGTTGCCCGGATCCATGTAGGCCACGCTGGCGATGAACGCGGGGCCGAGGAACGGCAGAATCCGGGCGATGACACCCTTGTCGCTCCGCCGATCCAAGACTTCCGCGGCGGCTTCAATAGTCCGGGCGTCAGAAGGCTTCTCGCTCACCTGGCCGACACCGCCGCGATGGTGCGTGCCCTGACCGTCGTCGACTCTCGCCAGCCTGTAATCAGCCTCGAACCGCGAAGTCTCGGCCTCGACGATGCCCCAGATTCTCCGATCATGCTGAATCAGCGGTGCACGTAACGTGCCTTGAACAACTCTAATTCGGACGTCCACCGTCGGCGCGTAGGTAAATCACCGACCGCCGCTGACGCTTTCGACCCTATCGTTTCCTCTCGCGCTCCCGACCATAGTCGACAGCAACTAGATCCTCCTCTTCGCGCTCGCGCACGATCGGCGGGCTTCGCCGCTCGTCGCGATCGATGGGCGAACGGGATCTCTCGCTCACGAGCTCGGAAACCCGGACAGCTTCCAAAGCGCCGGTCTGGTCGACCTGATGATTGAAACCCAAATCCTGAATTGGCTCACTCGTTATGGATACCCGGGAGTCGCGGTCAGCGTGCTACTCGAGAGTGCCGGGGTCCCGCTACCCGGCGAGGCCGGCCTGTTCGCGGCGAGCTTCGCCGCCGCTCACGGCCTGCTGGCACTTCCCGCGGTCATGGGGACGGGAGCGACAGCCGCGGTGCTCGGCGACAATCTCGGCTACTGGCTGGGACGCCGATTCGGACGAGGCTTCCTCGAACGTCACGGTCGCTGGTTGTTTCTCACCCATGAACGATTGCACCGAATGGATGTCTTCTTCGAACGCTACGGAGCGCCGGCCGTGGTGCTGGCCCGCTTCATCACCGGGGTCCGGGTCGCAGCGGCGTACTCGGCGGGCATGGCCCGCATGCGGTGGTGGGAGTTCTTCACTTACAACGTAATCGGCGGCATCGCGTGGGCCACCACGGTCAGTGTCTCCGGTTACGCCCTCGGGAAAGGATCGAAGTGGCTCTTCGAACTGACGGGCACCTGGATCCCCGCGATCGCGTTCCTCACCCTGGGCTTCGCCATCGCCTACTGGCTTTGGCGGCGTCTGTCCCGAGAACATGGTAATCCCACGGCACCAAGGGACTCGATGCGTGATGGAGACCCGGAGTGCTGACGACGAGCAAGTGGCTCAAAACAACCATTCGCTGCGGATATGAACCGGAAATATCAAGCCGCACGCCGACTCTATGCACGTCGGGAACGCGCGCGTATCGGCCGAGAACGGTCGAGCCGCCAAGCATTCAGAGCGCCAGCAGCCGTCGGCTTCTCTCTGGCATGCTCCCTGCCCGTCTCGCCATGGGCAATTCGAGTCCGAACCGAATTCTTTTGGCTAAGAACGTAGAGAGAACGCATGTATTCTAGTATAGAGAAGGCAAGGGAAGTGGCGAAACGCCGATCCGGGCGCGGGCTTCTCACCGCTGTGGTGGCCACCGGTATCGCGATCATGCCCTTTCTGCAAGCAAGCGCGGAGCCCGGCCGGCACAGCCGCTCTCCACAGAACAGCCAGACTCCATCCTGGATGACCGTCGACGCCGGCAGCCAGACGGTCGAGTTCAAGATCGTGGCGGCGCAGACGAACGCCAACTCGTCGCTGAACTTCAATGGCTACGCGAAGGGCGACATGACGCTCGTCGTACCGGTCGGGTGGCATGTGAAGGTCGATTTCTCAAACAGCGACTCATCGGTGCCGCACAGCCTGGTGGTCATGGCCGTGCAGAAATCGCTGCCCATCGAAGTGAACGAGAAGCAGGCGGCGTTCGCCGGCGCATCCACGAACTCCCCCGTGTCGGGGAACGTGGCCGGCAAGACGCTCAACTTCGAATTCACCGCCAACAAAGCCGGGAAGTATTGGTTGATCTGCGGCGTTCCGGGCCACGCCGTGCAGGGCATGTGGGACTACCTGGAGGTTTCCAGTTCCGCCAATTCGCCCCATGTGAGCATTGCCAGCGGCAGCTAACGAGGAAACCAGTCGCCGGCGAGCACGATACAAGCGCCGCCATGTCCTGCCAGGGCAAGCACGGAGAGACCGTGACACCGTGCAGCGCCGACGCAGTTCATCAGAACCGCATAGGCGCTCGACGCCCACGGACGAGGATCGAGAGGCAAGGACGACGTGAACATACCGAATGTACTACATCCGCTGTCGCCCGATGCCCATGCCATCATCCAGTTGTTCAATGGAACGCTGGTCTTGGCAGTCGTGATCTTCGTACTGGTGGCTGGCCTGATTGTGTTCGGCCTGATCCGCTACCGTGCCGGCAGGCCGGGTGAACCGCGGCTCGACCATGGCAATCCGAAACTGGAAACGGTGTGGACGGTGATTCCAGTTGTGATCGTGGCCGTACTCTTCTTTTTCACCGTTCGGACGATGGTGAAGGTGAACGCGCCAACGGATCCCCCGCGCCAGCCTGACATCATCATCACCGGCCACCAATGGTGGTGGGAGGTGCAGTACCCGCAGAACGGGGCCGTGACCGCGAACGAGATTCACATTCCCGTTGGCAAGGAACTTCTGGTGGAGTTGAGATCGGCGGACGTGATTCACAGCTTCTGGGTGCCGGAACTGGCCCGAAAGATGGACATGGTGCCAGCCCACCCCAATTACATCTGGCTGCAGTCGGACTCCGCCGGCACCTACCTGGGCGCGTGCTCCGAGTTCTGCGGAGCCCAGCACGCCTGGATGCGGCTACGGGTGATTGCCGATCCACCCGCCGAGTTCGAGAACTGGGTCAACCGTCAAGCACAGCCAGCGGCACAGCCGACGACGCTGACGCAAGCCGAGGGCTCGGCGGTGTTCACGGAGAACACCTGCCTCAACTGCCACACCCTTCGCGGCCTCCCGGGTACGCGCCGCATAGGGCCCGATCTGACGCACGTGGCCAGTCGCCAAACCCTCGGGGCAGGGGTGCTCGCGTCCACCCCCGAGAACCTCGCCCGCTGGCTGAGGGATCCCCAAGCAGTGAAGCCGGGCAACCACATGCCGAATCTGCACTTGACAGACGAGCAAATCCAGCAGCTAGTCGCCTACCTGGAGAACCTCGAGTGAGTAAGGCTGTGAATATCGGATCCGGGGCATCTCCGGAAAATGCTGGGCTGCTGGACTGGCTCACGACCGTCGACCACAAGAAGCTCGGCATTCTCTATCTGCTGACGGCGTTGTTCTACCTCGGGGTGGGCGGAATCGAGGCGCTGCTGATACGAATCCAGCTCGCGCGACCCGAGAGTCATTTCCTCGGGCCCGATGCCTATAACCAGATCTTCACGATTCACGGCACCACGATGATCTTCCTCATGGCGGTGCCGGCGATCATCGGGCTCGGAGTATACTTCGTGCCACTGATGATCGGCGCCCGGGACATGGCCTTTCCGCGGCTGAACTCGTTCAGCTACTGGCTGCTCTTCTTCGGCGGGTTGATGATCTATTTCAGCTTCTTAGCGGGTGGAGGGGCGGCGGCCGGCTGGTTCAGCTATGCTCCGTTGAGTGAGACCTTCTACTCGAGGGGCCACGGCGTCGACTACTGGGCGTTGGGCCTCCTGGCCATCGGCGTCGGGACGGTTGCCTCGGCCATCAATTTCATCGTCACCGTCTTCCGGTTCCGCGCTCCGGGCATGAGCCTGCGGCGCGTGCCGCTATTCGTCTGGATGGTGATGGTTGACTCGTTTCTGATCATCTTCGCCATGCCGCCTTTTAACGCGGCGTTGGCGGAGCTCGTGGCCGACCGGATGCTGCACGCTCACTTTTTCACGCCGGAGACCGGCGGCTCGGCGATCCTCTGGCAACACCTGTTCTGGTCATTCGGCCACCCGGAGGTCTACATCATGATCCTCCCGGCGTTCGGCGTGATCTCGGAGGTTATCCCGGTATTCTCGCGCAAGCCGATCTACGGCTACAACTTCGTGGCCGCCTCCACGGTGGCTATAGCATTCCTGAGCTTCGCCGTCTGGGCGCACCACATGTTCGCTGTCGGCCTTGGCGATCCCGTCTACTTCGTGTTCTCCGCCGCCAGCATGGCCATCGCGGTCCCCACGGGCGTCAAGATCTTCAACTGGACGGCCACTATGTGGGGCGGCCGCATCCGGCTCACCACCGCCATGCTCTTCGCCATCGCCTTCTTGATCGACTTCACGATCGGCGGCCTGAGCGGTGTGATGTTCGCGGCGGTTCCCAACGACTGGCAGCTCACCGACAGCTTCTTCGTGGTGGCCCATCTCCACTATGTCCTGATCGGCGGTACCGTGTTCGCACTCTCCGCCGGCGCCTATTACTGGTTCCCGAAGATGACGGGCCGGATGATGTCCGAGCGGATCGGGAAGTGGCACTTCTGGTTGATGGTGATCGGCCTGAACATGACCTTTCTCGTGCAGCACGCACTGGGCGTGCTCGGGATGCCGCGCCGCGTGCACACCTACCCCGACCTGCCCTACATGGGGACGCTGAACATGATATCCACGATCGGGGCATTCGTCCTCGGTTTCTCGGTGCTGCTGTTCGTCATCAACCTCGTGCTCTCCAAACGCTGGGGCGCACGCGCCGGTCCCAACCCGTGGGAGGGCTGGACCTTGGAGTGGGCGACATCGTCGCCGCCGCCGCCGGAAGATTTCGAGACGGTGCCACCAATTCGCAGTCGCCGCCCGCTTTGGGACCTGGCACACCCCGAGTCAGCCGACTGGAAGGTGCAGGGAGGAAGGAGAGAAGCGACAGCAGATGGGTAACGCGAAGTTCGGCACGGGATTGTTCATCGCATCGGAAGCCGTGTTCTTTCTGATGCTGATGGCCACGTATGTCTACCTGCACAATGCCACGCAGGCAGGGCCCAGTGCCGCTGACCTGGACGTGACACGGACGTCGATCTTCACGGTCTTTCTCCTGGCGAGCAGCCCGACCATGTGGCTGGCCGGACTGGGCCACAAGCGCGACAATCCGGCTGCCGTCCGCGGCTGGTTGCTGGCGACCATCGCGCTGGGCGCCGTCTTCCTCGTCGGACAGGGGACCGAATACTGGCGCCTGATTCAGCAGAACCTGACCATCAGCCGCAACGTCTTCGGTTCGACCTTCTACATCCTAACGGGTTTCCACGGCCTGCACGTGCTGGGCGGGCTGATCCTCCTGATGTTGTTGCTCGGATTGACCTGGGCCGGACGCTACGAGCAGCCGCGAAAGTCCGCCGTGGAGAGCATCGGGATGTACT
>JASFLD010000312.1:0-5586 GCA_050118275.1 Gemmatimonadales bacterium | reverse complement strand
GAGGCCGATATCGTCCGCGGGTGGAGTGCCTCCGGAGATACCGTCCTCTTCACCTCGCATCGGGACGAGCAGTCCGTTTTTCGGCTCTACACGATCCCTTCCACCGGCGTCTTTCCGACACCGATCCCGTTACCTCGCGCCTGGGACGGCACCTTCTCCCCGTCAGGCGACCGAATCGCGTATGTCCCGTTTGCACTGCCGGCCGAGTTTCTGCAGACCGAGTGGCGCCGCTACCGCGGTGGGATGGTTTCTGCAATCTCGATCGTCAATCTCGAGACGGGCGACAGCGAGACGATCCGACGCGAAGATTCCACCGATCGAGACCCGATGTGGGTCGGTAACGACATCTACTTCGTCTCGGACCGGTCGGGAACTTTCAACATCCACCGCTACGACCCCAGCACGCGGCGGGTCGAGCAAGTCACCAAGTTCGAGGACTTCGGGGTCGAGTCCGCAGCCTCGGCCGGCGGCGCTATGGCCTTCGTGCGAGACGGTCGCATCCACTTGCTCAATCCGGCCACCGGTGAAGATCGGCTGCTTGACGTGCGGGTCCGACCGGACCGATCCGAGCTGCAGCCGCGCACTGTGCGGGGAGCTGACTACATCGAGACGGCCTCGGTATCCGCCGGCGGCGATCCGGTCATCTTCGGCATGCGCGGCGATGTGGTAGCCTACCAGCCGGCGGCCGGCGGCTATACCAACCTGACCGGGACATCAGGAGCAGCGGAACGCTACCCCGCGCTCTCACCCGACGGGCAGTGGATAGCCTATTTCTCGGACGAGTCGGGGGAATACCAGCTGCACGTTGCGCCCGCGTCCGGCGAAGGGTCGATCAAGAAGATACCCATCGAGCTCAAACCCACGTTTTACCGCGAATTGACCTGGTCGCATGATTCCAAGCGACTCGCCTTCTCCGACAACGAGTTGACTTTGTGGGTGGTGGACATCGAAACCCTGGGAGCGCGCCGCGTCACCACGTCGGAATACGCCAACCAGGACCGCTTCCAGCCCAGTTGGTCGCCGGACGGCACCCTGCTGGCGTACTCACGATTCGAAAGCAACCGGCTTCGCGCGATCCACCTGTACGACATCACTACCGGTCGCAAGGTTCAGGTGACGGACGGCAGCGTGAGCGCCGAGCATCCCACCTTCGACAAGAGCGGTCGTTACCTCTACTTCATCGCCAGCAACACATCTCTCTTGGGTGAGCCCGCCTGGAGCGTTCTATCAGGCGAGCTGTTCCGACCTCTCATCACGCGACGGCTGAACGCCGTCGTGCTGCGCGAGGGATTCCCTGCACCTGTCCTGCCAGCCACCGGCCAACCCAACCCGCGACTCGACTCGCTTGCCGCGCCCCGCGGTCCACAACCTCGCGAGGGAGGCGAGCGACCGCTGGCGCCGCCCGGCCGACGTCCAGATCCTTCCGGCGGTCCCGGCCAAACAGTAGTGAGCGTAGGAGGCCTGACGCGTCGGACGGTGCCACTCCCACTGCCCGCCGCCGATTACGCGGCTCTCGCGACTGCGGCCGCGCCCGGACTGCTGTACGTCCTCGTGAACGAGTGGCCCCCGGCACCTGCCACCGGAGATCCGAAGCAGGTGCTCTACCGATACGATATCTCGAAGCCCCGCGAGCTGGACAAGCTCGTCGAGGACCTCGACGAGTTCCACGTCAGTGCGGATGGAGAGACTGTTCTCTACCGCCGCGACGACGCGTGGCATCTTGTGAGCGGCGCCGCGGGCGGCGTGCAGCCGGAGGCTAGCCTGGACCTCAGCGACATCGAACTGGAGGTGGACCCGGCCGCCGAATGGCGGCAGATCTATGCCGAAGCCTGGCGTCTGCTGGACGATTATTTCTATGACCCTAATCACCACGGCTTGAACATCCGCCAGATGGCTGATCACTATGCGGCCTACCTGCCGAGCATCACGCGGAGGCAGGATCTCAATGCGCTGCTCCGCAAGGCCTTGGGTAACGTATCCGTCAGCCATCTGACGGTGAGAGGCGGCGACATACCGAGCCCGCCCGATACAGCCAGCCGCATCGGCCTTCTCGGCGCCGATTTCCAGCTCGACCAAGGACTGTATCGAATCACTCGCGTCCTGCCTTCCGGCCACTACAACCTTGGCAACCCGCTTTTGCAGGCGCCACTGGACCAACCCGGAGTATTCGTGGAGCCGGGTGACTACGTGCTCGCGGTGGACGGCACGCGCATTACAGCCAGGGCCAACCTCTATTCCTTCTTCGCCGGCAAGGCGCTCACGCCCGTCCGACTGACCGTTGCGGACAATGCCGCCGGCGAGGATTCCCGCACCTACACCATCGTACCGCTCCCAGGCGAGAACACCTTGCGGCGCTGGGCCTGGGCGGAGCGCAACCGGCGCACTGTGGCCGAAGAGTCGCAGGGTATCCTCGGTTACGTGTACGTACCGAACTTCGGAGCCGCCGGTCTGGAAGCCGTCATGCAACAGCTGCTGGCATATTCCGACGAGCGCGGTCTTATCATCGACCAGCGGTTCGCGCCCGGCGGTATCACCGCCGACTACCTGATCGAGTGGCTGCGGCGCGCACCGCTCTATTACTACGCATTCCGTCACGGCGACGATCTACCAGTACCGACGAACCCTCTGCCCGCCAACAAGGTCCTGCTGATCAACGACGTTAACGGATCGGCGGCCGAGACCTTCGCCTTCATGTTCAAGTTGGGGAACGTGGGCAGGATCGTGGGTACCCGTACGATGGGCGCCGGCATCGGCCCCTCAGGGTTCATTCCGACGTTCATCGATGGAGGTCGGGTGAGCATTCCCAATCGTGCGGCTTACAACCCCGCCGGGACATGGGACATCGAGAATCACGGGGTAGAGCCCGACATTGCGGTCCCGTTCAGTCCGGCCGACTGGTGGGAAGGCCGTGACCCACAACTGGGTACTGCCATCCGCACGGTGCTGGAGATGATCGTGGACAATCCGCCGCTCGAGGTCACGCGCCCGGACTACCCGGTGCACCAGTAGCGGGAATCGACAGACCGGATACGCAGGAGACGATCGCCTTGACTCTCGACGGCCGCGCCGCGAACGTTTGACGCGGCCGTCGATTGGACGGCGACCGAATAGCCCCAGCACCAATCACTCGCGAGAGGATTTCATGTTCCGACGTCTATTGCCAGTCGCCGGGACGCTCGGCAGCGCGATAGCGCTGCTAGTCGTCGCCGCGCCAACCACCCACACCGAGGGGCTCAAGCCGAGACGCGAGAATCAACGCGGGACCTGCGCTCCGGGTAATGCCGGACTCGCCGTCCCTCCAGGGTTTTGCGTACAGATCTTTGCCGACGACGTCGGCCGCGCCAGGCATGTCGTCGTCGCCAGGAACGGCGACGTCTTCGTCACTCTGGCAAGATCCCGAGACGAGGGCGACCCTGTTGGGGTCCTCGCGTTGCGCGACATCGACGGCGACGGCCGAGCCGATGTTCAGAGACGATTTGGTGATGCCGGAGGCACCGGAATCGCCCTGTACCGTAACTACGTCTACTTCGCGCCCGACGACGCGGTGCTTCGCTACACGGTACCGACAGGCAGGCTCGAGCCGGCGGGACCGCCCGATACCATCGTCTCGGGATTACCAGCGGATGGGAATCACCCCGCGAAGTCGATCGCTATCACGCGCGACGGCACGCTTTACGTGAACATCGGGTCGGCCTCCAACGCCTGTCAGGAGGAGAGCCGCACGCAAGGCTCGCCGGGGCAAGACCCCTGCCCGCAGCTCGAGACGCGCGCGGGTATTTGGAAGTTCGACGCGAACACAACGGGCCAGCTACAAGCCGACGGCCAGCGCTTCGCCACTGGTCTGCGCAACGTCGTCGCCCTGACGCTCCATCCGCTCAGCGATGACCTCTACGGCGTCGTGCACGGCCGCGATCAACTCCACACGCTCTGGCCCGACCTGTTTGACGAGCAGCAGAGTGCCGAGAAACCGTCCGAGAAGTTGGTGCTGATCGAGGAAGGGGATGATTTCGGTTGGCCTTATTGCTATCACGATCCGGAGATCAATCTACTGGTCCTGGCGCCAGAGTACGGGGGCGACGGCCTGGAGCGCGGCCGCTGCACCGAGGAGACGGAGCCGATCATGGCCTTCCCCGCCCATTGGGCGCCCGACGCCATGCTGTTCTACTCCGGCACGCAGTTCCCGGGCCGCTACCGCTTTGGCGCATTCATCGCCTTTCACGGCTCGTGGAATCGGGCCCCATTGCCACAGGGCGGCTACAATGTCGTCTTCGTACCATTCGTCGGTGATCGTCCTACAGGCGACTGGGAGGTCTTTGCCGATGGTTTCGCCGGCGGCGACGTGAGCCCCCGAGGTGCCGCGCACCGCCCCACCGGCCTGGCGCTGGGTACCGACGGTTCGCTCTTCATCACCGACGACAGCGCGGGCCGCATCTACAAAGTCACGTACACGGGAAAGTGAGCGCGGGTTTAGCCCGGCACGAAGGATGAACGGTTGGCGCACTCAGCGGTCCGCGCCGCTAGCCAGCCGCTCTTCGCTCAGCGTTCCGGGTTTATCTCGTAGCGATGAGTGATTTCCGCGCGACCGTTCAGCGTGTTCGAGACCGAGCAATACTTGTCCTGAGACAACTCGATCGATCGCTTGAGCGCCTCCTCCGGTATGTCGGCGCCCCAAATCCTGTAGACGATCTCTATCCGGGTCATGTGACGCGGCACCTCGGACGTTATCTCTGCCTCGGCGGCAACCTCGAAGTCATCGAACTGCACCCGTTTCTTCCTTAGAATCGAGACCACATCCATGCCGGTGCAGCCGGCCAGGCCCAGGACTACGAGCTCCGTGCTGCTGGGACCGGCGTCCGTTCCGCCGAATTCCGGCTTGGTATCGATGACCAGCGAGTGACCGCTGCCCGATCTCCCGACAAATTGCATGTTTCTATGCCAGACGACTTTCCCGCTCGGCATTTACTATCGCTCCTTTTTTCGGCTCCCGATTCATCAACGTCACAGCGAGTCGGTCCGGACGCAGTGACCCCATTCTGAAGCCCCGCGCCCGACACCGCAACGGGCACCGGGGATCCGCTGTTGCGCAGGCGACCGACGCGCGATATCTCAATGGCGATTGACCGCGCGGCTACCCCAGGTCTCGAATCGGGAGGCAACATGCTATCAGCAGTCCGCGTCCCCGCTCTTGCCCTCGCTGCGGTTACGTGGCTGGGTCAAGCGACGTGGGCGAACGCCCAGGTCGTCCAGGAGAGCGTCGATCTCGATGTCGTGGAGGCCATTCGCGAGGAGGGCCTCGAGAGATCGCAGATCGGCCAACTGGCCGGCCATCTGACCGACGTCATCGGGCCACGCCTCACCGGCTCGCCCGCGATGGTCACCGCCAATGAGTGGACGGCCGAAACGCTTCGCGGCTGGGGGCTCCAGAACGTCGTCGTCGAGCCCTGGGGCGAGTTCGGACGCGGCTGGACGAACCTGTCCTTCAGTGGACGGATCGTGGAACCGTATGTTCAGATCCTCGATGCTCTGCCTGTCGCCTGGACAGCCAGTACGCGAGGCACGCTGAAGGGAGCCGCCGTCATCGTGACA
>JASFLD010000311.1:0-5612 GCA_050118275.1 Gemmatimonadales bacterium | reverse complement strand
TTAGACTATCCTGCGCTGTACGGCATCCCAGCGGACCCGGCGCCCCAGTTGATAGGCGCGGGTCGCCATATGACATGTGATCGCCTCCTGGAAGCCGCGTTCGATGTTGCAACTGGGCACGCCGCCGTTCCGGATGACGTCGAGCCACTCCTTGATGTGCAGATGGTAGGCGTTGACACGCCGCCCGCCCCTGTAAGTGTAGAGCAGCCCGCGGCTGGCGAAGTACTCTTCGGTGGCCGAGGTGACGGCGTCGATGCCCTTGAACCCGGGCTGGTAGGTGAACATCGGTCTGGCCGGATCGATGATCCCGTCGTCGATCTTCTGTTCGTAGCGGGTGGAGTCCCGCTCGGCGCGAATCGTCAGCCCGCTACCGACCTCCATCGTCGCGTCGTGACCCATGAACATCTTGCCGCGCCAACGTCCGTTGGCGAGTGTGGCGCTGTAGACCAGCGTGAGATCGCGATCGGGGTACTCGAATACGGTCTGAAAGACGTCCGGGACATCTCGCCCGTCCTTGAAGAAATAGACGCCACCCGACGCGACGGCCGACTGCGGTATCCCGACATCGAGAATCTGATTGATCGCATCGTATTCGTGCGAGAGCAGGTCGCCCGACAGACCCGTACCGTAGTCGAACCAGCAACGCCAGCGGAAGAAGCGCTCCAAGCTGAACGGGACCTTATTGGGCGCCGGCTCCTGGAATTGCTCCCAGTCGATCGTCTGCGGGTTGCCTTCCTCGTGTATATCATATACCCACGCGCCGATCGGGTCGTTGCGATTGGTCGTGGTCTCGACCAGCGTGATGGGGCCCAGAATATTCGCTTCGATGATCTCCCGGGCCTTGATGTGGTTCTCGGACTGGCGATTCTGGTGGCCGAGCTGAAATACGATATCAGAACCCTTGACCGCCCCGTAAACCGCGTGGGCCTCCTCCTCGGTCCGCGTCATGCACTTCTCGCAGTAGACGTGCTTTCCCGTCGATGCGGCATCGACGATCATGCGGGAATGCCAGTGATCGGGCGTCGCGATGATCACAGCGTCGACGTCGTCGCTCTCCAGCAGATCGGTATAGCGGCGATAGCGCTTCGCGGCCGGCAGAGCCGAGCCACCGCCCGACCGCACATCGACTTGCGACGCCGCGATCCCTCGCTCCGCTCGTACGTCGAATAGATCGCACACGCCCGTGATCGCGATGTTGAGATCATCCTGCTCGAGATAGCTCTGGAGCCGCTTGTTGCGCGAGTCCGCTTCCGCCGCTTCGCGCGCGTCCTCCACCCAATCGGGCGTGGCGAAACCCGCACTGCGCACGAGCGACTCGCCTTCGCCGCCAAAGCCGATGATCCCAACACGGATTCTATCGCCGGGTGGACGTGAGATCGCCTCCGGAATTACGGCGGGCGCTCCTTCGCTCACGCCCAGCTCGGAGAGGATCTCCCGCTTCTTGAAGTCGTCCTCGAATTTCTTCTTGTAGAAGCTGTAGAAGAAGACACCCAACACCGGAATCGATGCGAGCGCCTTGATTACGTCGCGGCGCCCGACACCGCCAGCGGTGGGCTCGGACGGTGCCGCATCCGGACCGGCGCCCGCAGCGGCGCCGCCGTCGCCGGGACCTTCGGAGGGGTTTTCGGTCGCGGCTTTCTCGTGCTCGTCGCTCATCTTGCGCCCTCCGCTAGTGTGGCCATTCCAGGCGTCTTGCCTCTCCCGCTCAGCAATCTGTCCAGTCCGATGATCCGGCCGGTCGGGAAGGCCAGCAGGACGACCAGAGCGGCCAGTTCGATCAGCACCTTGTTCACGATCAGGTAGCTCCCCTCGGTCGGCATCGAGTAGACGTAGCCGACGAAGGGAGGTGCCGCGATGTAGTACAGCGCCAGCAAGACGATGCCCGCGATCGTCGCCGCCCGCGTCAGACAACCCAGTAGCAGGGCCAAACCGATAAATAGGAGGCCCCATTTGTTCACGAAATCGACGACGAACAGCGATGTCGGGTTCGCCGCGAGACCCAGAAAGAGATCGGAAAAAATGAACTTCGACTCCGACAGGTAGCCCGCCGATGTCCAATACTGGCTCGTGATCTTAGCCATGCCCTCGTAGAAGAAGTGCCAGCCGATCAGCATGCGGAGTGCCACCAGAGCGGTGGTCTGAAACCGCGTATAGCCGGCCGAGCCCGCTGCCGAAGTTGCAGCCACGTCATTCATCGTGCGTCCGCCCTTTCAATGTTGGCTGAGCCGCATTACGCCAGCCGCTTGATACGCGCTGACGTCCATCCATCTCGATGATCAGGCACTCACAACGAGGCAACCCGTTGATTAGGGCAACTCCATCACGAGGGCCCATCACGAATACCGCCGTCGCCAGCGCGTCGGCGGCCATGGCCGTTGACGCGAGGACTGTGACGCTGGAACTTCGGTCCGGCGACCGGCCGGTGCTGATATCGACTATGTGGTGGGAAGCGCCCGGACGATCGAAGAACCGCTCGTATCCGCCGGATGTCGCCAGAGCGCCGGCACTGATTCGTAACCTGGCGGGGAAATCGCCTCGTTTGGCGGGGTCTTGCACGGCCACCGTCCACGGTTGCCCCCCCTGCTTCGTACCGGCACACCGAATGTCGCCACCGGCGTTGACCAGATAGCGCTCGATCCCATGCTGTACCAGCACGTCAGCGATCCGGTCGACGATGTAACCCTTCGCTATGCCGTCGAGCGTGACCCCCATGCCGTCGCGCTCGAAGTGTATCGATTGGGACGATACCTTCAGGTGATGGGAACCCACACTCTCCAGAGCATCGAGTATCCGATCGGAACCCGGCTTTGATGTCTGTCCGCCTGCTACGCTCGTCCTCAGCAAATCGACCAGCGGTTGCACCGTGACGTCAAACGATCCGCGACTGAGTCTGTGATACTCCAGGGCGCTCGACACGATGCGGCCGAGCTCGGGGGGCACATCCCTCAAGCGACCCTGCTGATTGAGCACCGACACCGCCGATGCGGGCTCGAAGCGGCTCAGCGAGCCTATCAGCCGATCCATCTCCTCGAAGGCACGGCCGGTCGCTTCCTCGATCGTGTCCCGCGAGCTGTGTAAGGCCGTGACCGAGACCAGCGTGCTCATCGCCGGACGACTGATGCCGACCTTGAAAGCCCGTGGCTCGACGCGACAGGCCTGCGTCGTCACCGGCAGGACCTCGACCCTCTCCAGGCCCATATCGGACAAGGCAGCGAGTTTGCGGGCTATGCGAGCGGCGTCTTGCATGCGCTATTGTGATTACGGGATTGGGCGAAGACGCAGGAATATAGCAGCCGGTGCGGCGGCCAGGCCAGCCGTGTACTACGCGAGACGCGGTCGGCCGCCTCGCAGGAGGAATAGTGCCTTGAACGCCCCGAACCCGCTAAACCCGGTAGTCCGCGGCCAGTTCCTCACGGACTCTTTCCAGCAAGGCCTTCGTAGCGCGGATGCCCTCGGGCTCGCTCAGCTCCTCGCCTTCGTACTCGATTCCCACGTAGCCGCGGTAGCCCGCGTCGAGGACGATGCGCATCATCCGCCGGAAATCCGTGTCCAGCTCATCACCGCTCTCGCCGAACCTGTGCGACTTGGCGCTGACCGCTTTGGCGAAGGGCATCAGCTCGCGAACGCCTTGATAGCGGTCGTACCACTCGTCGTCCTGAATACGGAAGTTGCCGAAGTCGGGTAACGTGCCACAGCGCGGGTTTCCAACGGCTTGCATGACGCTCGTCAACCAGGCGCCGTGCGACGACAAGCCTCCGTGATTCTCCACCAGAACGTTGATCTCCCTGTCCGCGGCGAAATCGACCAGCCGGCTCAGCCCGTCGACCACCAGCGCACGCTGCTCCTCGGGTGTCCCCTCGGAGCGAGCGTTCACCCTGATCGAATGACAGCCGAGGTATTTCGCCGCCTCGACCCACTTGTAGTGGTTGGTGATGGCCAGCTCACGGTCCCGATCGTCGGGGTCACCCAGAGCGCCTTCACCGTCGATCATGATCAGCAGGCTCCGCACGCCGTGGTCCGCTGCACGGCTCTTCAATTCGCTCAAGTATGACTCGTCTTCGGCTTTGTCCTTGAAGAACGAGTTGACGTACTCGATGCCTTCGAGGCCGTAGTCCTGACGCGCCGCCCGCGCAAAGTCGAGGGGATCGAGCTGGCCGGCGTTCAGGGTGCGATGAAGCGACCATTGAGCCAGCGAGATCCGGAAGAGCGGCTCGCCGCCTCTCTGCGCGCCTCCGCAACCGGTGAGACCGGTCGGTCCCGCAAGGAAGACCGCCGGGGCGGCGGCTGCCACGCCGGCGATGAAGTCCCGGCGGCTCACGCCCTTGTGTCCTGAGATCTCCATTATCCCGCCGATCGGTGTCCAGAACGACAAGCGGCGGCCCGGTGAACACGCCACCGCGCCGCCGCGCTCATCTCTCCTGCCCGCCGGTTAGCGAGTCTGCTGGTAGTAGGGGTTGGCTCCGCTCAAGTGATCGGTGACGTCGATCACATCCTCGATCTCCGGGAAAGCCTCGCGCAACATCCGCTCGATCCCCTGCTTCAGGGTCACCGTAGCCATCCCACAACCCTGGCAACCACCGCCGAGCTGAACGTAGACCGTCTTGTCGCGCACATCGACGAGCTTGACTCTCCCACCGTGCGAGGCAACGGCGGGATTGATGTGCGTCTCGATGACCTGGGCCACCCTCTGGGCCAACTCGCCGTCCTCGGCGTCGCCAGATGGCTTTACATTGGGATTCTCCACCCGGAAGCCGCCGCCGTACATGCTCTCGACCCAGTCGACCGTGGCGCCCTCGAGCTTCTCGGCGCTCGACTCGTCTACGTACACAGTGAAGCCGCCGCCATCGACGACCGCGTCGCCATCCTGTCTATCAGACTCGTCGACGAGAGTCAGCTCGTACTGCGGAGCGAGCGGGCTACCCGGCTGTACGGCCACTCGCAAAGCGACCGATCCGTCCTCGTCCTGGAGGAACGAGAGGACTCTCTCGCGTGCCTTGTCCGTAAACGTCAACATCCTGAACCTCCAAGCTATCTTCACCCATGACCAGCTACATCTGGCCCGCATATCGGATGTACTCCTAATATAGCAGGGTCCGGCGAGTTCGCAGCCGGGTCCCAGCGACGCGAGATGGAGGGGCGGAATGGCGCACCACACCAAGGTCAGGGTCGCGGAGGGCGACATCACGGAGTTCGCGGGTGACGCGATCGTCAACGCCGCCAACAATCGCCTCGTCCTCGGAGCGGGCGTCGCCGGGGCGATAGCCCGCAAAGGCGGGCCCAGCATCCAGCAAGAGTGCCACGAGCATGGTCCGATCCGTGTGGGAGAGGCGGCGATCACCGGCGCCGGCGACCTGCCCGTGCGCTACGTCATCCACGCCGCGGCGATGGGCGATGAACCCGCCAGTCGCCGCTCGATCGAGAACGCGACCCGCCACTCGCTCCAATTGGCCGACGAAGCGGGAGTGAAGACGATCGCATTCCCGGTATTGGCTTCCGGTGTCGCCGGCTTCGGGTTGGAGGAAGCGGCTCGCATCATGCTGGAATCGATCCGGGCATACGCCGCGACGGCCGCCACCGCGATCGAGGAAATCACGCTTTACGGTTACTTGCCG
>JASFLD010000310.1:0-5620 GCA_050118275.1 Gemmatimonadales bacterium | reverse complement strand
GTTGGATTCCGCACTCGATGACCAACTGCTCGTCGGGATGCACGGCACCGAGACGATTGAAGTCCGGCCGTCCCGCGATCTCCTCAGGCGAGCGGCCGTTGATCGCAGTCACGGCTGTGAGCGGCGGTGTCTTTCCGCGACCCGGTGCTTGTCCCACAACGCCGGTGATCTCATCGCCGGTCCTCAGGCCGTACTCCTGAATCAACTGCCGGCCGACATGCACATCGCAATCCGACGGCTGATAGGCCGCCTCGCGACAGCGCACGAAGCCGCTGCCCGTTCCGTTCAGTTCCAGAACGCCGAGGTGACCACTCTTGCCCTCGAGTTGGCTGCGGTCAACGCCACTCGACTGTTGCATTTGGCGCCTTCTCGAGCCTCGCCGGTTCCGGGATCCGGATCGTCGTTTCTTGCCAGGGGGGCGTTTTTTCGTCACTGAATCAGTTCCTCATGACTGCCGCCGACTGACTAACGGCGGGAAGCTTTCTTACGTTCGTTGGGCTCGAGTACGCGTTTTCGCAGGCGCACGGCAGCGGGGGTCACCTCTATGAGCTCATCGTCCTCGATGTACTCGAGAGCCATCTCCAGCGTCACACGGCGCGGTGGTTCCAGCAAGATGTTATCATCGGATGCCGCAGCCCGAATGTTCGTGAGCTTCTTCTCCTTCGCGACATTCACATCGAGATCGCCAGCCCGCGCACATTCGCCGACGATCATTCCCTGGTAAGCTCGTTCGCGAGGCGCGATGAACAGAGTACCTCGCTCCTGAAGGTTGAAAAGCGCGTACGGCGACGCTGTCCCTTGTCGATCCGCGACGAGCACGCCACGCTCCCTACCTCTCAAATCACCCGCCCACTTGCCGTACTCAAGGAATCGGTGGTGCATGATCCCTTCCCCACGAGTGTCGGTCAGAAACTCCGACCGGTAGCCGAATAGCCCACGGGCCGGAATCTTGAAGCGCATGCGTGCGCGACCCTGTCCCAAGCCGCTCATCTCGAGCAACTCGGCACGACGGGGGCCCAGGCCCTTCATCACCGCGCCCGTCATTTCTCCCGGGACATCGACAACGAGTTCCTCGTATGGCTCCAGGCGGCCGCCGTTCCCGTCGCTCCGCACGATCACCCGTGGGCGGCTGATCTGAAACTCGTAACCCTCGCGCCTCATCGTCTCCATCAATATCGCCAGGTGCAGCTCACCTCGACCCGAAACGGTGAGCACCTCGGGCCGGTCGGTCCCTTCGACCCTCAAGGCGACATTGCTCTCCAACTCGCGGTACAACCGGTCGTTGACCTGCCGGCTGGTGACGAAGCGACCCGACTCGCCGGCAAAGGGCGAGTTGTTGACCATGAAGTCAACGGAGATCGTCGGCTCCTCCACCGCAATGCCTTCGAGCCGCTCCAAAACATCGATATCGGTCAGCGTCATCCCAATCTCAACACCGCCCAAACCCGCCAGAGCGATAATGTCTCCCGCCGCTGCCGTTTCGACCTCGACGCGCCTCAGCCCATCGAAGCCGTACAGCTTGAGGACCCGGCCGACCTCCGCTTCCTCGGCCGCCACCCGGCCCGGCGCACCCAGCGGGAGGAGTGCAACCGCCTGCCCGATATCGACTCGACCGCGCTCTATGCGGCCGATCGCGATCCGTCCCAGATAGCTCGAGTGGTCGAGCGTCGAGACCAGCATCTGAAACGGGCCGTCGACGCTCGACGGAGCCGGGACGCGCCCGATGATGGCCTCAAACAGCGGACGCAAGTCGCCGGAGCGCTCCTCCTCCGAGGCCGAAGCCCAGCCATCGCGCGCCGAAGCATAGAGGAACGGCGCGTCGAGTTGCGGTTCGCTTGCCTCCAGATCGAGGAAGAGCTCGAGCACCGCGTCGTGAACTTCCAGCGGCCGCGCGTCGGGTCGGTCGACCTTGTTGATCACGACGATCGGCTGCAGACCCAACGCCAGCGCCTTACGGGTGACGAAACGCGTCTGCGGCATGGGACCTTCGGCCGCATCCACCAGTAGAAGAACACCGTCCACCATGCGGAGGATCCGCTCGACCTCCCCGCCGAAATCCGCATGCCCCGGGGTATCGACGATGTTGATCTTCACACCACCCCAGCGGACCGCGGTATTCTTGGACAAGATGGTGATGCCCCGCTCGCGCTCCAGCGGGTTCGAATCCAGCACCCGCTCCTCGACCTGCTGGTTGCTGTGGAATACCCCAGCCTGCCTGAGCATCTTATCGACCAGCGTCGTCTTGCCATGGTCGACGTGCGCGATGATGGCGATGTTCCTGATCGGCACTGTGCTTATTCGCTTCACAACCCCGGCGGCCGCCAGGCGGTCTGCGTGAAGACCTCCAAATGTAAGGGGGCGCCCACACTTGAACAGCCAACGGGCTTTGGAAGTGCCTGCCGTCGTTGCCTGACTCGGTCCCGTCGGAGCCGATTCGGGGGCCACATAGTATATCCAGCCGGCGCCTTTCGCACCAGTGCGGCCGTTCTTCCTTGCCGCGCGGCCGCGAGCGGGACGCGATTCGTCAAACCCGAAGTCAGATCCACGCTCCGTTCTTTCTCCCCCTCTCCCACAGTAGATTGGGCGAAGAACAGGACAGACGAGTCGAGTTCCCAGAAGAGGGGAGCTGCGCTGAGCGAACAGATGCTCCCGACTAACGTCGGGACGGGGCGGGCTGTCTTTTCACTGCAGGCGTTGTGAGGCATGGTTCCGGACAGGGGCTCCAGTTTGACCGATGCTCTGCTTGTCAAAAGGGCTCGTCGCGGCGACGCGGCAGCGTTCGAGGCGCTGGTGCGGAAGCACTACCGGGCGGCCTACGCCATCGCCCTCGGCGTGCTCGGCAGCGCCATGGACGCGGAGGATGCCTGTCAGGACGCCTTCGTCAAAGCGCTGGAGCGACTCGACGAGATCCGCAATCCCGAGCGCTTCGGGCCCTGGCTCCAGCAGATCGTGCGCAACCGGGCGAGGAACTTGTACAGTTACCGCCGCATACGTGCCGCACAGCCGCTCGAGGCCGTCAGTGCGGCGGGCTCCGAGAACCCGGGCAACGATGCCGCGCGCAGCGAGCTTCGCGAAAAGCTGGAGTCGGCGCTCCAGGACCTGAGCGACATACAACGCCAGGTGGTCTTGCTGCATGATCTGGACGGTTGGAAGCACCGCGAGATCGCCGTCGCGCTGGAGATGTCCGAGGGGATGTCGCGCCAGCACCTGTTCCACGCCCGTCGCATCCTCCGCGAGCGACTGGGGGTGAGCGTGCTCGAGGAGTACACCGATGAATGACGAACGCATTGACTTTTCCGGTCTAGACCCGACGCAGGACGCAGAGCGGTTCGGCGCCATCGTGCGCTCGATCGCCGCCGCCGCGGCCGGAGAGCTGGCGGCGCGCCGGGCGCGAGCCAGCGTGGTCGGCCAGGTCGCTTCTTGGTGGCGGCCGCTCCTCGCCGCCGCAGCGATCGTCGGGATCGTATCGATCGGGGCGCTGGCACGGCTCGGGACGTCGACCGCGACGGCCGAGACAGAGGCAGGTCTTGCGGAGGCCATTGGCATGCCACAGCAGATCGCCGAGTGGGTACTTGCCGAGGATGTCCCCACGCCGACCGAACTGCTCGTGGTGCTGGAGGGGGACGGATGAAGAACAGCGTGGAGTCGCTGGGTCGGATTCGTGCCCAGGGGGTCGCACTTCTGGTCGTCATGTTCGTGGCGGGCGTGCTGGCCGGCATGGCACTCGAGCGCCTACGCGCTCGACCGGACTTTCCACCCCCGGGACAGGAACGCGGCATGGGCATGATACGGCCCTTCGGCCCGGAACGGTTGCCACCGATGTTCGAGGCTTTGAACCTGACCGCCGATCAGCAAGCCCAGATAGCCGAGATCATCGAGCAGAGCAGGCCGCGCACGGATGAACTTCTGGAATCGATGCTGCCGCGTCTGCGCGCAGTCACCGATTCGGTCCGCAACGAGATTCGTGCCGTTCTGACCCCGGAACAGGCCGCGAAGCTCGACAGTTTGATGGCGGACGTGGGGAAGCGATTCCGCGGGATGCGCCGCGGCGGTCCATGGGAGCGGGGCCCGGGCGGTCAGCGGCCGGGTGGGCAACGGCCGGGGGATCGTCCCGGTCCGCCCTAGCGCGGACTCGCCGGTCTTGACTCCGGACCTCCACTTGACTGTCTTTCGGTGTCACCCGTCTTGACTCGATGTTGGAGAAGTTGAGGAGAGCATCCCCCATGACCGGCAGCTCACCACATATCAGCGCAGCGGTCGTCTTGCTCTCCGCGTGCTCGGGTCTCGTCGCTTGCTCGGGCGGATCGGGGATCGCACCTAGTCACCCAGATATGACGGGGACCTGGGTCATCAACCTCGAACAGAGCGATCGTCCGGGCGACCAGATGGAGCGTCGCCGGCCGCCCGGTGCACCGGGCCAGCGCCCCCCAGGCGAACCAGGCGGCGAGCGACGTGAGCGCTTCCAACAGGGCTTTGCCTTGCTGCTGCAGAACTCGGTGGCCTTCAAGATCAGCGAGACCGATTCGACGCTCACCCTGGCCGGCGCCGAAGGCATCGAGCGCGTGCTGAACCCCGACGGGCGGGAGCGTGTCCGGCGCATCGAAGGTTTGGGAAATGTCACAGTCAAGACACGCTGGAAAGGCGACAAGCTGGTCGTCGAGCGCACGCTCGAGACCGGCGTGAAGATCACCGAGACTTTCGAGCTGGCCTCGGAGGGACGCCAGCTATTCCTCGAGCTAAAGATCAGCGGCGGACCCAGGACCATCGATTTCCGGCGCGTCTACGACGCGAGTGCGGAGGGTCCTTAGCTCACGCTAGGAGATAGAGGCGGCGAGAGCCAACTCGACACCCCGCTCGGCGTGAATGCGCGCCGTGTCGTAAACCGGGATCGGCGAGTGCTCGGGCTGGATGAGCAGTCCGATCTCCGTACAGCCGAGGATCACTCCGTCCGCCCCTCGATCCGCAAGCGCCCCGATGATGCGCACGTACTCGCCCCGCGATGTCGGCGAGATCACCCCCTGGCACAGTTCGTCGAAGATGACCCGGTCGACGACGGCTCGGTCTTCCGGTGGCGGTACGAGGACCTGCAGGCCGTGCCGTTCGGCGAGGCGCGACGCGTAGAAGTCCTCCTCCATGGTGAACCGGGTACCCAACAGCCCGACACAGCGCGAGTCGGCAGCGATGATCCGCTCCGCCGTCGCATCGGCTATATGGATCAGTGGTATCCCGACGGCCGCCTCGATCGCCGGCGCCACCTTGTGCATCGTGTTGGTGCAGAGCAGCAGAAGATCCGCGCCGCCCCTCTCGAGCCGCATCGCCTCTTCGGCCAGGATCTTCCCCGCCATCGTCCACTCTCCGGCGTCCTGTAACCGTTCGATCTCCTCGAAGTCGACGCTGTAAAGCAGGATGCGAGCCGAATGCTGACGGCCCAAGCGCCTTCGGATCTCCTCGTTGATGATCCGGTAGTACTCGACCGTCGACTCCCAGCTCATGCCTCCGAGCAGGCCGATCACGCGCATTTCAGCTCTCCTACGGTTTGTGGCCCAAAGTAATCTGGCCCGCGCGCCGTTGCGTGCAAAGAGGTCGTGACTCCTCGCCGAACCGCTGCGCCTCGGGCCCA
>JASFLD010000309.1:0-5623 GCA_050118275.1 Gemmatimonadales bacterium | reverse complement strand
CTACATCGATTCGTATCGCGACTATCGACGGAGTGTCTTCGCTCCGATCCGCGAGGCCCTGCGAGGCCTACCCGGCGCCGATCGGCTGCGGGCGGAGTGGGTCAACTCGCGCGGTGCGATCATGCGCTTCAGTCGCCAGGCCCTGGAGATCAAGCTGCTGGACGTACAGGAATGCATCAAGGCGGACATAGCCATCGCCGTCTTCGTCCGGGCAACGCTCCGCCATCTGGTACGGCGCCTGGAGGAGGGCTCTCTCGTCTTGCCCGAGCGCACGGTACTGTTACACGACCTGGATTCGACGATTCGAGATGGGACCGGCGGCCGTGTCCAGGCGCCGCATCTGCTATCCGATTCGCGGCGGCGCGGCGACGGCGTCGAGGCGCGGCGCGTGCTGGAGAACCTGCTCGAAACGGTCTATCCCGAGATCGGGGAGGAAGGAAGAACGTACGCACCCATCCTCGAAGGTCGGATCCGGAACGGCAACCTGGCGGAGCGGATAGTGCACCAAGTGCGACGCCGTTCGCGCAAAACCGGCACTGATATGACCGGGGCCATTCGCTCGGTGTACGGCGAACTGATGGATTGCCTGGACGAGAACCGGCCGTGGGAGGGTTGATGAGCAACCCGCCCCGCCTGCTCCCCGGCTCGCTGATCGTCACCTGCGAGCACGCCACTAACCGTCTGCCGTCGCGCTATCGGGGGCTGGGACTGACGTCGAAGGCTCTGGTCTCGCACATCGCCTGGGACCCCGGTGCGCGAGAGGTCGCCCGGCATTTCGCGCGGCGCTTCGATTGCCCCTATCACGAGGGCCGCTATTCCCGCTTGCTGATCGACCTGAATCGCAGCCTGCGCCACCCGAAGCTCGTTCCTAGGACCGCCTTCGGAGTGCCCGTACCCGGCAACCGCGGGCTGTCGCGCCAGGAGAAGCATGAGCGTATCGAGCGGTACTATCGACCGTACCGCGAGGCGGTTCTCCAGGACATCGAACGCACCCTTGTCCACGAGCGGATCTGCTTTCAGTTGTCCGTTCATTCCTTCACTCCCAGCCTGAACGGACACGACCGTCGTGCTGAGATCGGTATCCTGTACGATCCGGCCCGGACGCTCGAGCGCGAACTGGCCGACCGTATCGCTTCCGCCCTGCGCGAATTGGGTCTGCGAGTCCGGCGAAATCATCCCTACCTGGGGACATCGGACGGCTTGACCACCTTTTGCCGACGGGCTTTCTCTCAACGGGCCTACGTCGGCCTCGAGGTGGAAATAAATCAGCGGTTGCTACTGCCCCGCGTGCCTACTGAGTTGAAACGGAGACTGACGAGGGGGCTCGAGTCGGCCCTCCTCTAGCCGCACCGTCCGGCGGCGAGCCAGTAGGGGAGAGGGGTGACGATGTCGCCACCCCTCCGCGCATGGTCGGGTCTGCTCTCGACGAATACTCGACGCCGTTGTCGGTTGTGCGCGATCCTCTCGCCGACGGCTATGAAGTTCCACTCCGGGAGCAACTGGACCGGCTCCTCTCGGTCCAGCGGCTCTTCGACCTCGCCCGCGGAGAGCGGGTCGACGTTGCAGGCCAGGACGAGCCGTAGCGGAGCCAGCCCCGAGCAGGGCCGCCAGCGTCATATTGTAGCGTGACCTCGTCTTCCTCCGGCTGAATTCGATCATCGGTTGAGTGACGCTCACCAAGTGTTCGATTGCCAACATCATGCGCCGTATGGACTTCGGGTCACTGGCTGTCAGCGAGCCTTCGGGTCGGATCGGCTTCGATCCATCCGGACGCCAGCCGTCGTCCACCCGGAGATGCATGAGGTCTGGAACCACCGAGGAGGGAGTGGCGCTGTCTCTCGCCTGCGCTCGACAGGAGGGTTGGGTCGTCACCCCTTGTCAGACGAGTGCGACGGCGCGAGCGTGTAGTCGCTCCTCCGAGCACATCCGTTTCGGCAACCGAGGATCAGCGAATGACCGATCTCAGGGGAAAGACCGCCCTCATCACCGGCGCTGCCGGCGGCATTGGTCGGCTGTTGGCTCACGGGCTAGCGAAGGAGGGCGCGAGCCTCGTCCTCTGGGATGTCGCCCATCCCGAACTGAAGGCGGTGACCGAGGAACTGCGGTTGGGCGGCGCGAACGTGTTTCCCTACTACCCCGATCTGTCGGACCGCGAGGCGGTCTACGCCACCGCCAGGCGGGTGCTCGAGGACTGCGGCCCGGTGGACGTACTGATCAACAACGCCGGCATCGTGACCGGGAAGCCGATCCTCGAGGCATCGGATGAGGAGATTGTACGAACCTTTGCCGTGAACGCGCTGGCGCCTTTCTGGACGATCCGGGCTTTCCTGCCCGCCATGGTGGAGCGAAACGGCGGGCACATCGTGACGATCGCCTCAGCGGGAGGGTTGGTGGGGGCGCCGCGCCTCACCGACTACAGCGCCAGCAAGTTCGCGGCCGTGGGCCTCGACGAGGCGCTGCGGCTGGAGCTTCGGCGAGATGGACCTGATATCATGACCACGGTCGTCTGCCCCTTCTACGTGAGCACGGGGATGTTCGACGGGGTCAGGACTCGCTTCAGCTGGTTGCTGCCGATTCTGTCGCCGGAATACGCGGTGGCGAAGATCGTGAGTGCGATCAAGCGGAACCGGCGGCGACTCGTCATGCCGCGGTTCATCTACATCGCCCCTGCAATGCGACTGTTGCCGACGGCCTGGTTCGATGCGCTGGTCGACTTCTTCGGGGTGAGCCGCGGCATGGACGAGTTTCGTGGGCGCCGAACGCGGTCGGTTCAGACGACGTCGAAGCGGTGAGAACGCCGGTTCGCACGGGTCGACATCCGTGTGCGAGACGTTATAATTCCAACGGGTCGGCATTATTGACAGCCGAGTCCCGGGGAGAGGTGGCCGAGAGGCTTAAGGCGGCACCCTGCTAAGGTGTTGGGGGCGCAAGCCCCTCGTGGGTTCGAATCCCACCCTCTCCGCCATGACGATCGAGGGGCTGCGTCTCGAGCCGAGGCCAGCCCCGATCTCTGTGGCGAAATCAGGTACCCAACGATATGAGCGATCGACCTCGGGTTCGTTTCGCGCCGAGCCCCACCGGTTTCTTGCATGTGGGCGGCGCACGGACCGCGCTTTTCAACTGGCTGTTCGCCCGGCACGAGGGCGGCGCCTTCGTGCTGCGGATCGAGGACACCGATCGAGAGCGTAGCCGACCGGAGCTGACCGACGGTATCCTCGACGGATTGATGTGGCTGGGGCTCGATTGGGACGAGGGTCCCTACCACCAGGTGGACGACCTCGAGCGTCATGCCGCCGATGTGCAGCGGCTCCTCCAAAGAGGAGCGGCCTATCACTGCTTTTGCAGTCCGGAGCGTCTGGAGCAGCTGCGCGAGAAAGCCAGGGCGGAGGGGACGGCGGCGGCATACGATGGTCACTGCCGGCAGCTGGGTGTAGCCGAGGCCGCTCGGCGCGCGGAGGCGGGTGAGCCGTATACGGTGCGCTTCCGCATGCCGCACGGCGTGACAGAGTGGGACGACGGCGTGGCTGGTCGAACCCGTTTTCGTAACAGCGATGTCGAGGACTTCATCCTGTTGCGCTCCGACTCGACGCCGACGTACAACCTGGCGGTCGTGTCAGACGATGTCGCCATGCGGATCACGCACGTGATTCGAGGCGCCGACCACATATCGAACACGCCGAAACAAATCCAAATATACCGGGCCCTCGCGGCCCCGGAACCGAGCTTCAGCCATGTTCCCCTGATCCTCGGACCGGATGGTAAGCGTCTGTCGAAACGACACGGCGCGACCGCCGTGGGTGAATACCGCCAGCGTGGATACCTGCCGGCGGCGATGAACAACTTCCTGGCGTTGCTGGGCTGGTCGCCGGGAGACGATCGCGAGGTCATGGATCTCGATGAACTGGTCGAGCGGTTCACGCTGGGCGGTATCAACAGAAAGCCGGCCGTATTCGATCAGGAGAAGCTGGACTGGCTGAACGGGCAGTACATCGCCTCCACGCCGGGCGCCCGCTTGGCTGCGCGCATCGGTCCGCGCCTGGCCGAGAAAGGGATCGCCACGACAGAGGAGCTGGAGTCCCGTCCGGAGTGGATTACGGAAGTGCTGGACGCTGTGAAGGTGCGAGCGCGCACGCTGGTTGGCCTGGCGGAACTGGCGCGGCCGTTCTTCGCGGGCCGGCTGGACTATGAGCCGCAGGCCGTGGCGAAACACTGGAAAGATCGTCAGGCGACGGGCGAGCGCTTGCGGGACCTGGCGGTAGTGCTGGCGAAGGTGGAACCTTGGGACGAAGAGGCGCTCGAGGCGGCGCTGCGTGAGTTGGCCGAGCGACTCGGCATCGGGGCGGGCAAGCTGATCCATCCGACACGCGTGGCGTTGACGGGCTGTGCGGTCAGCCCGGGGATCTTCGAGGTGATGAGGCTGATGGGACGCGAAGTGGTGTTGGATCGCATCGCGGCGGCGGAAAGCATCTTGGAGGGTGTTGACGCGCTCGGATCCGAGACCTAAACTGGCAGGTGCACAAGAACTCAATTTCATAGATCCGGGAGAACAGCGAGCGAAGGCTCGCTAGAGTTGTAGAATACTCCCCCCTTACACGAGGGACTTGACCGTAGCGGACGGCCGACCTTGCCGTCGTCCTGCCATCGTTCCTGGTTCCGCTTCCCGGGCGGCGTTGGTGGCGTATCCGCTCATCGAGTTCGGGAGGCGTTTATGACCGAAGCACTCACTCCCATCGAGCGGCGAATTTACAACTACCTCGTCGAGTACCTGAAGCGCGAGACGTACCAGCCCAGCGTCCGCGAGATTGGTACTCGATTCGGTATCCGCTCGACCAAGACCGTCACCGAACACCTGCAGGCGTTACAGCGCAAGGGTTATCTCGACCGGACACCGTCGCGCTCACGCGCGCTGCGCATTCTCGGGCTGAACTTGTCGCCGGACACGTATACCATTCCGTTGTATCGGCAGAAGCTGAACGAGGCGGGTGAAGATGAGGTGGAGGCTCGCCTGGACCTCGATCGCTCGCTGGCCTACTCCGCCGATTGCTTCATGGTCAGGGCGAACGGCGACTTACGGGACTTGGGTGTGCTCGAGGGCGATCTGATCGTCGTCGAGCCGCGCGATAGACTGGCCGAGCACGAGTTGGCCGTCTACGATTGCGATGGGTTGGTCAAGGTATTCGGCCCGACTCAGGTCGCGCCGAACGGGACCATGCTTCCCGGGACGGTGATGGAAGCGGACGGAAACTCCGCTCCCAGGTTCCTCGGCGCCGTCCGAGCCGTTCTGCGCACGATCCCGCGCGAGTAATCACGCAGCGGCATCCAGGCAGGCGCGATCCGCGGCTCGGGATTGGGGCAAGAGATGTCCGAGGCTGACGCTGGCTGGATGGCCATCGCGCTGGAGGAAGCTCGCACCGGCGGTTCCCAGGGTGAGGTGCCCGTGGGAGCCGCCGTCGTTTGTGATGACACTCTGGTGGCCCGAGACCACAATCGCACACGCCAGCTGGCCGATCCCACCGCTCACGCCGAGATCCTCGCGCTGAGAGAGGCGGCGCGTAAGGTGGGCGATTGGCGACTGACCGGCTGCACGCTATTCGTGACGCTGGAACCCTGCGCCATGTGCGCC
>JASFLD010000308.1:0-5625 GCA_050118275.1 Gemmatimonadales bacterium | reverse complement strand
ACGGCCAGGCCCAGCGCCGTGAGGACGAGGCCCTGTCGCAGCACCAGCCCCAAGATCCCGCTCGCCTCGGCGCCGAACGCCATGCGGATGCCGATCTCGGCCGTACGCTGCCGCACGACGTAGGCGATGACCCCGTAAAGGCCCACCGCCGCCAGGGCCAGCGCGATGACCCCGAACACGCCGATCAGGATCAGCGCGAAGCGGGTCGGCGCCATCGCCTCGCCCACGTAATCCTCCAGCGTCCGGACGTTGGCCAATGGCAGCAGGGGATCCATCTCGGCCACCAGGGCGCGAATCTGGTCGGTGAGCCGCGTCGGCGCGACGGCGCTCCGCACTATGTATATGAGGGCACCGGGATCGCCGACGTAGCGGGTCGTGAAGTAGACGGTCTCGCGCCCGTCCGCCGCCAGCGTCTGCGAGCGCTGGTGCTCGACCACGCCGATCACTTCCACCCACTGCGCATCGTTGGTGGTGACGCGAATCAGCATCCGCTTCCCCACCGGCGACTCGTTCGGCCAGGTCAGCTGGGCCAGGCGCCGGTCGATCACCACGACGGCGGCGCTGTCGGCGAAGTCGGCCTCGTTGAAGGTGCGACCCGCCAACAACCGCGTGCCCATCGTCTCGAAGTAGCCGGGCAATACTATCCGGTAGTCCGCCTGCCCGTACGAGGTCTCGTCGGTCAGCGCCTCCTCGGTGCCGTAACGACCGGCGAAGAAGGTGCCATCCAGCGGCAGCGGGAACGCGGCGCTCACCGACTCGACACCGGCCAGCCCCTCGATGCGGTCGGTCAGCAGCCGGTCGAAGTTCGCCCGCTGCTCGGCCTCTGGGTAGCGGGAGCCCGGCAGCTGAATCTGAAACGTGAGCACCCCCTTGGGATCGAATCCCGGCCGCACGCGCTGCAGTTCGACGAAGCTGCGCAGCATCAGGCCCGCCCCGATCAGCAGGACGAAGGAGAGCGCCACCTCGAAGACGACGATGCCGTTGCGCAGCAAACGCTGCCGACCGCGCGTCGTCGTGTAGCCGCGATCGCTCAACTGGTCGGCCAGATCGGGCTTCGATGCCTGGAGCGCCGGGATCGAACCGAACAGCAGCGCCGCACCCAGCGCCGCCGCTACGGTGAAGAGGAGGACGAGCGGATCGATCCCCACCGAATCGATCCGCGGCAGGTCTTCGGGCCGCAAGGCGAAGAGTGTTCGGATGCCGCCCCAGGCGAGGACGAGGCCGACCGCTGCGCCCAACAGCGCCAGCACGCCGCTCTCCACGAGCATCTGGCGGATCAACTGGAGACGGTCGCCGCCCACCGCCGCGCGGATCGCCACTTCGCGCTGGCGCGCCGAGGCCCGCACCAGCAGCAGGTTCGAGACGTTGGCGCAGGCGATCAGCAGCACGAACCCGACGGCACCCAGCAGCGCCAGAACCAAAGGGCGCACGTGCTTGGTCACGTCTTCCTGCATGGGCGTGACACGCAGGTAATAGCCGGACGTCTCGGACAGCTGATCCTCCTCGCGGATGCGGGCCGCGATGCCATCCATCTGCGACTGCGCCTGCGCGACGCTGACCCCCGGCTTCAGACGACCGAAGACACTAAAGATGACGTTCGCCCGGGTCGGCCAGTTGTCGAAGTCGATGCGCGGCGCGAACCATAGATCGATGTTCGACGACAGCCCGGTGCCCGCCGGAACCAGGAACTCGAAGCCGCGCGGCATGATACCGACGATCTCCACCGCGTTCCCGCCGATCTCGAAGGTCCGGCCCACCACCGTGGAATCGCCGCCGAACCGTCGCAGCCACAGGCCGTGGCTCAACAGCACGGCCGTGGGCGGGGCGGCGTCCGGGTCGACATCATCGCCGATGGGCGCCGCGTCGTCGGGAACGAAGTCGCGGCCGACGGCGGGCCGCACGCCCAAGACCGAGAGGAAGTTCGGCGTGACGCCGGCGAACTCGACCTGGATCGGGTCGCCGTCGCCCCCGGTCAGCGAGGTCTGGCCGGTGAAGATGCCGGCGAACGACTCGAACAGCGTGCCCTGCTCGCGGAAGTCCCGCAGATCGAAGGGCGACGCCGGCCAGTACTCGATGTTACGGTTGCGCAGCTCACCCCACACGTAGACCAGCCGGTCGGGCTGCTCGTACGGCAGCGGCCGAAGCAGCACGGCGTTGACCACGCTGAAGATCGCGGTGTTGGCGCCGATCCCCAGCGCAATGGTGATGACGGCGACGGCAGCGAAGGCTGGGCTGCGGGTCAGCGTGCGCAACGCATAGCGGATATCATTCAGCAGAAATTCCATGGTCTACCCTGCCCGTGTGGGCTGGTGAATGGCCGCCATCGGTGACGGCTCATTGGGCACGATCACCGAATCCTATCTGCAGATGCCGACGACAGTGGTGACTATAGTATAGACGCGGTCTCGAGGTCGATGGTTTCCCCACCCGCCGGCCGGCGGGAACGCTCGAATCCGCGCACCGACCTCAGGCCACGCAAGAACCTTCCCGGCTTCAGCCCGCTGGATCGTGGGCGGACGGGGACGGCGGCGCGGGGTTGGCGACCGATGGCCTCCGTGTCATCTTTGGCGCCATGACTGGCATCGATGACAGATCTGTCTTGCGCCGCGCTCGCCTCGGCCGTCTGATCCTCGTCTACGTCGGCGGGTCCTGGGCGGTGCTCGAAGCGACCGACTTCTTCACCAGCCACTTCGGGCTGCCCGAGTGGTTCGTGCCTGCCGCCCTGGTGCTGTTGCTGATCGGCTTCGTCATCACCATCGCCACGGCGCTGGTGCAGGCGGCCGCGGCCGCGCCGCCGGCCAAGGGCGGCGGTGTCGATGCCGTTCCCGACCCGACCGGCTCCGCCCTGCCCTACTCGTCGGGCCTGCGCCGTCTGTTCACCTGGCGCAACGCGCTCGTGGGCGGCGGCTTCGCCTTCGGTCTCTGGGGCGCCGTCGCCACCGGTTGGCTGTTGCTGAAGCGCGATGCGCGGGAACCGACCGACATGCGATCTGTGGCGGTGCTTCCCTTCACCAACATGAGCGCCGACGCAGAGAACGAGTATTTCAGCGACGGGATCACCGACGACATCATCACTCACCTGTCGAAGATCGCCGACCTGACGGTCATCTCCCGCACCTCGGTGATGCGCTACAAGTCCACGGACAAGACGATCCGCGAGATCGGCGAGGAGCTGGGAGTGGCGGCGGTCTTGGAAGGCGGCGTACGCCGCTCCGGTGACCAGGTGCGGATCAACGCCCAGCTGATCGACGTGAACACCGACGCGCACCTCTGGGCCGAGATCTACGACCGGCGGCTGACCGATGTATTCGCGATCCAGAGCGACGTGGCGCAGCAAATCGCGGCCGCTTTGCAAGCCACGCTGACGCCGGCGGAAAAAGAGCGCATCGAGCAGCGTCCGACGGAGAACCTCGAGGCTTACGACTTCTACCTGCGCGGCAACGCCTACATGAGCCGGCCCGGCTATTCGCCCGAGGTGTTCCGCGAGGCCGAGCGGCACTATCGTCGGGCGGTGGAGTTGGATCCGCAGCTAGCAGTGGCATGGGCGGCACTGTCCGAGGTGCACTCGCGGCTCTACTGGTTCTGGTACGATCGAACGCCGGAACGACGCGAGCTGGCCCGCCAGGCGTTCGAGCGCGCCTTCGCCATCGACCCCGACCTGCCCGAGGCGCACACCGCCGCCGGCTTCTACTACTACCACGGCCTGCGCGATTACGAGAGCGCTTTACGCGAGTTCGAGGCGGCGCTGCGCAGCGAGCCCGGCAACGCCAATGCCCTGGAAGGCGCCGCCTGGGTGTATCGCCGTTTGGGTCAGTGGGACCGCTCGATCGCGCACCTGGAGCGTGCGGCGGAGATCGACCCGCACTCCGGCAACCGGCTGGTCACCACCGGCGAGACGCTCTACCTGGCGCGGCGCTACGAGGATGCCCACCGCTACTTCTCCCGCTCGCTCGCCCTGCAACCGGACGAGGCACAAACGCTTCGTCTCTGGGCCTGGCTGCAGACCAGCTGGCGCGGCGATGCGCAGAGCGCCCGGTCGCTGATCGACGCGGCCATCGAGGCGGCACCATCGGGCGCGCTGCCGGGCGGCGACGACCTCCAGCCCTGGTGGTTGCTGCGTGCCCTGGGCAGGGGGCAGGCCAACCGCTGGCTGGTGAAGATCACACCCGCGGTCTTCGCCGACGACACGGTGGTCTACCACCTGGCCGCGGCCGAGTTGGAAAGCCTGCAAGGCGATCGCGACGCCGCCAGTGCCGCCTACGCGGCGGCGGCTGCGATCCTCGAGCGGCAAATCGCCGCCGACCCGCAAGAGGCCCGCTATCACAGCGAACTGGGCGTCGCGCTGGCCGGCCTGGGCCGGGCCGAGGAGGCGCTCGGCGAAGGCCGCCGCGCCGTCGAGCTACTGCCCATCGATCGCGATGCGCTGTGGGGCCGCGCCTTCGTCGAGAATCTGGCGCTCATCTATGTCAGGACGGGTCAACCCGATGCGGCGCTGGACGAACTGGAGGCTCTATTGCCGCTGGCGGGTCCCCTGACCCCGGCCTGGCTGCGGCTCGATCCCGCCTGGGACACCATGCGCGATCGCCCCCGCTTCGCCGGGCTGTCAGAGGGGACGCACTCGGAGTAGCAAGAGACCTGCCAGTCGGGAGGACATCGCGTGATCAGTCACGAGTCGTCGAAGGTCGCCGCACGAAAGTCCACGGCCAGTCGTTCCCGACGCGCCGCGACGATACTGGTCGCCTGGCTGGCCGCCGCGTCGAGCAGCTGCGCCGTGCCCAAGCACGCCGGGGAACCGGAGCCTGAAATCGGGCCCCACGCACAGCGCGAGTTTCGCGCCGCCTGGGTGGCATCCGTCGCGAATATCAATTGGCCCAGCCAACCAGGTCTACCGGTAGAGGAGCAGAAGCGCGAGGCCATCGAGTTGCTCGACCTGCTCGAACGGCACCACTACAACGCGGTCGTCTTTCAGGTCCGCCCTCAGGCCGATGCCCTGTACGAGAGCGAGTTGGAGCCGTGGTCGTACTACCTGACCGGTGAGCAGGGCAAGGCGCCCCACCCATACTACGACCCGCTCGAGTTCTGGATCGAGGCGGCGCACGACCGCGGGCTCGAGTTGCACGCCTGGCTCAATCCCTACCGCGCGCACCACAGGGAAGGCGGGCCCATCACGGAGCACTCCATCGTGAGGACCCGTCCCGACCTGGTCGTCGAGCTGAAGGACGGGTTCTGGTGGATGGATCCCGGCCAAGAAGACACGAAGAAACACTCGCTCGCCGTGGTCATGGACATCGTACGGCGGTACGACGTCGATGGCATCCACTTCGACGACTACTTCTATCCCTACCCTTCCACCAACCACGACGAGGATTTCCCCGACGACGCCAGCTGGAACCGCTACAAGAGCGGTGGCGGCAAGCTGTCGCGCGACGACTGGCGGCGCGCCAACATCAACGATTTCATCGAGAGCGTCTACAAAGGCATCAAGCGAGAGAAGCCCCGCGTCAAGTTCGGCCTCAGCCCGTTCGGGATCTGGCGCCCCCACCATCCGGAGTCGATCGAGGGTTTCGATCAATACGGTCAGATGTACGCGGATGCGCGACTCTGGCTCAACGAAGGCTGGGTCGA
>JASFLD010000307.1:0-5636 GCA_050118275.1 Gemmatimonadales bacterium | reverse complement strand
TTTCCGACCTGATGACAACCGGCGCCACGCTCTTCGCCGACGCGAAAGACAGGGAAGCCCTGAGGCAGATCCTCCACGAACAGGAATCGACAGACGACTAGTACACGACGAGTGGCGATCGCCGCGCTCCTGGTCTTGGGATCGCTCATTCTGCTGCCCGGCCGCGGTTGGTCTCAGGAACCCACGCGCCACACACCGCCGGACAGCGGCGGTCCGGTCACCGCGGACAGCGCCGCTGTCATCCGCGCTTCGTTCGAGCGGCCACCGGCCAAACCGCCCTTCGACGCGGTAGACGCCGTGGCCCTGCCGTTTCGGGTCATCTTCTTCCCGCTCCGTTTGCTGGGTAGAGCCAACGCCAAAATGGTCGGCTTCGTCACGCAACTGTCCGCGCCCAAAGAAGTCTCGCTCTTCGAGAGACTGGTGGCTGCCGGACTCCGGCCGCGCTTCGGGTCGATCGGTCCGCGCAGCAGCTTCGCCGCCGGCATTCTGGTCGATCGTTGGAGTCCCCTCTTCCTCGAGTCGGCGATCTCGCTACGCGGCTCGCAACGACACGAGGCCGGCCTCGACTTCAGCCACGCCTACTCGCGTCTGCGGGCCAGCTACTTGTTCAAGCGTGAAGCGGAGCCTCACTTCTGGGGCGTCGGGCCGGGAACTGGAAAGGGCGACTTTGTCGACTATCTCTGGGATCAGCAGATGGTCTCGGGCTTGGCCAGCGCGAGTTTCACAGGCCTGACGCTGGTCGCTGGGGTCGGCTACCAGGACAACCGGGTGGGGCGCGGCTTCGACGGCAAGACCGACGATATCCAGGACAGCCCGCTCGCCGACAGTCTCTACGGCGTCAACGAGCGGACCCGCTACGCCGTGATCAACGCTTCCGCCACGCTCGACAAGACTTACAATCGTGGGCTGCAACGACGTGGGTTCTATCTCGACGCCGCCGCCGACCTGTTCAGGGGTGTGGACGGTACCGACTCGGATTTCCATCGGTTTCGCGCGATGCTGACCGGGTTCCTGCCGGCGAACCCGAGACAGGCCCTGGCACTGAGAGGTCTCGCCGAGATCAACACGAGTGACGGCGGACGGGGCGTCCCCTTCACCCACCTCGCGACCCTGGGCGACGTCGCCGGCGGCCGCGCTTACAAGGACGGCCGCTTCCGGGACCGGGCGGTGCTCGCCTTCATGTCGGAGTGGCGATACGAGGTCTGGCGCGAGCTGCAAGAGCGGGGACGCGTCGAGAGCTATCTGCTGCTCGATGCCGGGACCGTGGGCGAGCGCTTC
The DNA here is from genome assembly GCA_050118275.1 of Gemmatimonadales bacterium. GTDB lineage: Bacteria > Gemmatimonadota > Gemmatimonadetes > Palauibacterales > KS3-K002 > JASFMO01. The sequence goes on along the minus strand of JASFLD010000307.1, from coordinate 4,358 downwards.
GCGGCCATGCGCTTCAGCGAGGTGCGTTGGAGCTACGGATTCGGTATGCGGGTCGTGTGGGACGCGCAGGAGCGTTGGCTGGTCTATCTGGCGTTCGGTGATGACGGTGCCCAGTTCAACATCAGCTTCAGCCGGATCTTCTGAGGTGCTGGCGACGGCAAACCGGCATGGCCGGAACGATCGTCACCGCATCGCCGCGGAGTGGTGCGCCGCGCTGCTGCTGGCGACGGCGCTCATCGGTTGCGGGTCGAAGCCCGGCGTCCCGTTCCGACCGGAACCCATCCCTTACGCCGATACATTACCCAGTCGGCAGCCCAAGCCGCTGGAACCGCGGGAAGTCGAGCGACTGCTCGAGGCATCGATCGGCGGCCAGCTGGGCCACGCCTTCAGCCTGCGACGCTGGTTGGGTGCCCAACACGAAGCGTTGAACATCACCCGTTTCGATGATGTGGTCGGCTCGGCCTGGTTCGAGCACCGAAACGGCCGCCGTAGTATGACGCCGGCCGAGGTGGCTCGCGGGCCGACAACCGCCGGACCCGACACGAGTCGGACACTGATGGTGATCGCCGGCAAGTCACAAGGCATCTCGCCAGGGTTTACGGTGCGGGACGCCAATGGGTCGACCTTTCTGTTCAAGTTCGATCCGAAAGGCGATCTCCACCTGGCCAGCGCCGCCGGCGTCATCTCATCGCGTCTCTTCTACGCCGCTGGCTATCACACGCCGGAGGACTTCGTCGTCGTCTTCGACAGCGCACGGCTGGAGTTGGACCCAGGCGCCGAGCTCGATACCGGTTTCGAGGAGCGTCCGATGACCGAGGACGACATAGCCGCCGTGCTCTCGCTGACCGACTCACTTCCCGACGGTACGTATCTGGCTCTGGCTAGCAAGTTCGTGCCCGGTCGACCGCTGGGACCGTTCCTTTTCTCCGGGCTGCGCGAAGACGATGCCAACGACTACTACCACCACGAGTACCGGCGTGAGCTTCGCGGCCTGTACGTCGTCTCCTCCTGGCTCAACCACGTCGACATGCGCTACGCGAACACGCTGGACGCGTTCATCGACCCGCCCGGCTACGTTCGTCACTACTTGATCGACTTCGCCGCCACCCTCGGTAGCGGCACCATACGGTCGCACAAGCCGCGCGAGGGGTCGGAATACAACTTCGACCTCTGGGCCTCTCTGGGGCGGATCTTCACTCTGGGCTTCTACAAGAAAGGCTGGGAAGGCAAGCGGTTCGAGGAGTACCACCCCGCTATCGGCTGGCTCCCCGTGGACAATTTCCAGCCTGGCGCGTGGAAAGCTAACTGGCCCAACGAGGCGTTCAACAAGCGCACCGACCGGGACAACTACTGGGGAGCCAAGCTGGTCGGCTCTTTCAGCGACGAGCAGATCGCCGCCGCCGTCTCCGAGGGGTGCCTGCCGGGACAAGCCGCCGAGATCCTGACCCGGATCCTGATCCGGCGCCGCGACATCTTGCTGGCGTACTGGTACGGTAAGGTGACGCCGCTGGAGAACCCGGCGGTCCAGCTACAGTTAAGCGAGAACGGCCCGGCGCTCGTGGTATCCTTCGACGATCTCGGCCTGCGGGCGGGCGCCTGGTCTCCCAGCGAGACCCGCTACTTCTGGCGCTTGGACGACCCGAGCTCGCGGAGTTTCTCGCGTGGTGAGCGGGCCGCGGGGGCCGGCACCCGGCAGACGCTGCGCATAGAGCTCGCGCGCTCACCCGACGATCGACGGGCCGATGGAGGTGACTTCGCCACCCTCCGCGTATCAGCCCGAAGGCCCGGGGCTTCCGGCCGCGAAGCCGTCATCTACCTGCGACGGACTGCCGAAAGCTACCAGGTCGTCGGTCTCGAGCACTGACCGACCGACGGACCGCGCCGCGAGATCATCAGCTCGGCGGGAAGAGCCGCCTGACGCCGACCAGGCTGGCAGCGAGCCACCGCTCGAGCTCCGACCCGCCGCGCAGATCGTCCGTCCCCACGCAGCCGTTCTCCTGGGCGGCGTGCGTTATCGCCGACCCGCCGAGCGACAGCGCCACGTGAACGACGCGTTTCGACTCCCGGCCACGGAAGAACAGCAAGTCGCCCGGCCGCAGGTTGGCTCGGTCGCCATCCGCTTCGATGGGTTCTCCGACTTCCGCCTGCTGGTAGCTGTCTCGCGGCAGCAGAAAGCCGTGCAAGCGATAGACCGATTGAACGTAGCCGGAGCAGTCGGTTCCCCAGCACGTTCGTCCGCCCCAAACGTAGGGTGCTCCCCTCCACTCGCGCGCGGTCGCGATGACCGCCTCCCCCGCCTGGGGAAAGCGAGAGCCCAGCTCACTCCAGGCAACCCAGCGACCTTCTGTGAGCTCCGCCCAGCGACCGTCGGGTAAGCGAACGCCCCGCCCCACCCGCACCAGTCGGGCACCCCAAGGCAGGCGAGCCAACGGCCGACCGGCTTCATCGCTCAGCGTCGCATCGAGCGTCACGATCGGTTCGCCGCCGAACCCGTCCCACCAGGCTTCGGCCTCGTCGGCGCCGCGGATCAGCAACGATCCCGCGTGGACCCACCCCTCATAGCCGTCTTCGCCGCGGCAATGGACCCACTCAGCCCGCCGCTCCAGGACCTTCAACACCCCACCCATCAGCTCTTCCGAGACTCGCTCGGCCCGGTTCTGTGGCGCGGCCCTGACGGGCGTCAGCGCCGCTCGCACGATGGCGCCCGATACGCCGGCCGCTAGTCGCCCCATCGCTTCAGCCTCGCCGCCTCATCCGGCCCGCCGACCCATCGACTCGACACCGACTCATCGGTTCAATGCCGACTCGGCGACGGCGATCAGGCGGTCCATCTCATCCGTGGTGTTGAAAGCGTGCACCGAGATGCGCAGCGAACCCTGGCGGAGGGAGACCGTGATCCCGGCGGAGCGGAACGCCTGGTGGAGCGATTCGGGATCCGGCACCCGGAAGGCGATGATGCCTGAGCGTCGCTTCTCATCCAGGTCGCTCACCATCTCGACATCATCGCGCGAATCGACCCATTCGATCAGGACCTGCTGAACGCTCCTGATATGCCCCTCGATGCGCGCGATGCCAAGCTCCGCCAACAGGGCCAGCGAATGGTTGCAGGCGTCCACGCTCATGAAGGCCAGCGAACCCAACTCGAAACGTCGGGCATCCCCCATCGGCTCGAGGGCGTAGTTCAGGAGGTCACCGTAATCCTGCGACGGTTGGTAGGCCAACCAGCCCACCGTGCTCGGCTCGAGTCGTTCGATCAGCTCGCGCCGTACGTAGGCGAACCCGGAGCCCTGCGGACTGAGAAGCCACTTCTGTCCCCCGCACGCGAGGATGTCCACCGCCGTCGCCGTCACATCCACCGGCACCGCGCCCAGCCCTTGTATCGCATCGACGACCAGCACCGTGCCGTGCCGTTGGCACTCGGCCGATACCGCGCCCAAGTCCAGACGGTAGCCGGTACAGAAGTTGACCAGGGAAGCGGAGAAGACCCGCACGTCGCCGTGCGCCAGCCGTTCCAGGGCCGCCCCCTCGTCCGGCAGTCCGCGACCGTCACGCGCGACGAACTCGACGACCACACCTCGTCTCTCCAGGTTCAGCCACGGATAGACATTGGCTGGGAACTCGCCGTCCATGAGCAACACGCGATCGCCCGAGCCGAGGCCCAGAGCCGACGCGGCGAGGTCCAGGCCGTAGGTGGTGTTGGCCCCCAAGGCGATTTCTCCCGGGCGCGCTCCGATCAGTTCGGCGCAAGCCCGCCGCCCGCGAGCCGGCACTTCGCGGTGCGCTTCGTAGAGGCTCTCGTCGGGACACGCGGCCATGTCCGTGAATCGTTGGATCGCCCGGCGCGTGCGTTCCGGCAGCGGCCCGGTGGACGCCGAATTCAGATAGACGGCGCCGCTTTCCTCGGCCCAGGGGAACTCGGAGCGCCGTAGCGCCTCCACATCATAGAGTGCGGCTTCAGTCGAGTCGGTCATAGCGCGACGATAACATCGCAGCGGTGTTGAGGAAACGAGCGCCGGGGGCACCGCTTCCGCAGCACCAGCCGTGTCGGTCCTCGGGTCACGTAGTTGGGCCTTCCCCCCAACTATATCAACGTGAGATAGGACCAGGCTATTACGAGAATGGAGCGTCACTCGGGGGGCAGTCTGTCAGGAATGCCCTCGATTTTCCCCACGCGAGCCAGGAGCGCCCCACCGACTATCCCGACAGCTCCGATCCCCTGCAACCAAGTAGGTATCTCTCCAAGCGTGAGCCAGGCGATCAGCAGAGCGACTATCGGGATTGCGTTGCTGTAGACGCCCGTTCGCGTGCTCCCCAGACGCCGAATGATGAAATACCACAGCAGGTATGCTGAGCCAATG
>JASFLD010000306.1:0-5645 GCA_050118275.1 Gemmatimonadales bacterium | reverse complement strand
GAAGATCCCGACCAACTGGGGATCATCCTCGTCGAGAGCACGACGAAGCCGGCGCGCCGGCCTTATCACAAACAGAAATTGGCCCTCATCGTTGCGAACCAACGTCACTTCGCCCTCGAGCAGGCGGCGCGCGGCGTCGCCGTCCGTTACATCGCGACGGATGCGCCGTACCGCGATGCGCTGGCCTCCGTGATACCCGAGCTGGGACCGTTGCAGGCCATGCGTCCGGCCGAGCGGGAGTTGCGCGTCGACCTCCGACCGCTGGTCGACGATGGCCGGCTCGAGTACATCGACCACGAGGGTTGGCTCACCACAACCCAGCAGTGGTCGGACAGCCAGGGGGAAGGAACTCCGCCCTGGCGAATGGACGCATTCTACCGCTACGTCCGCCGCGCCACGGGAATCTTGATGGACGGCGATCGACCGCGTGGTGGCAAGTTCAGCTTCGACGTCGAGAACCGCCGCGCCTGGAACGGAGAGCCCGCTGCGCCCGAGCCGCCCGGCTTCCCGATCACCGACATCAAGCGCGAGGTCGCCGAGCTCATCACGAATCGTTTCGCCCATCACCCCGGACGATTGGACATCGAAGCGCTACCGGCGACGATCGAAGACGCCGAGGCACTGTGGGAGTGGGCCATAGCCAACTGTCTCCCCAACTTCGGGCCGTACCAAGATGCCATGTCCTCGGGCTCGGCAGGTCTCTTCCACACACGTGTCTCGATGCTGATCAACCTGAGCCGCTTGTTGCCCGTCGATATCGTCGGCGACGCACTCCGCGCCGAGATTCCACTCGCCGGCCTCGAGGGGTTTGTACGTCAGATCCTGGGCTGGCGCGAGTTCGTCCGGCACGTCCACGAGTCCACGGATGGCTTCCGGCAGAGTCCCGATTCCGAGGTAGTCGTCCGCTCGGCGATGAGCGACGGCGGATACGCTCGCTGGGCCGGGGCACCGTGGCCGGCGCGCCGCGAACCGCCGGAGATCGACGGGGGGGCCACCCCCTCGTATCTGGGGGCGGAGCGACCCCTCCCCGTCGCGTTCTGGACACGAACTTCCGGCCTCGCTTGTTTGGACCGTGTGGTAGCCGAAGTGTGGGACACCGGCTACGGCCACCACATCCAACGTCTGATGATTCTGGCCAACATCGCCACACTGCTCGACTGCGAGCCGCGCGAACTGACCGACTGGTTCTGGGTCGCTTTCGCCGACGCGTTCGATTGGGTCGTCGAGCCCAACGTCCTCGGGATGGGCAGTTTCGCGGTCGGGGACTTGATGACGACGAAACCTTACGTGTCGGGCGCCGCCTACATCGATCGCATGAGCGACTACTGCGACGGCTGTCGCTTTCATCCCGCGCGGGATTGCCCGATCACGAATCTCTACTGGGCCTTCCTGGATCGGCACTTTTCGAAGCTGCGGAACAACCCACGGCTGCGCTTGCCGCTCGCCTCACTGCGCAAGCGGTCGCGTGAGAAGCGGCGGAACGACGCGGCCGTTTTCCGTCATGTATCGCAAACATTGGCCGAGGGAGACCAACTGTCCCCCGACGCGCTGCCTGGACAGGATTCCGTCGATGCCTAAGGCCAGCTTCCGATCCCGCATCGCCGTCCCCCCGGATGAACTCTTCGCGTGGCATGCCAGGCCCGGCGCGCTGGAGCGTCTCATCCCACCCTGGGAAGACGTACGAGTGCTCGAACGGATCGGTGGATTGGAAGACGGCGCGAAGACAGTGATCAGTCTCCGCAAGGGCCCGTTCCGTGTGCGCTGGACCGCTCTGCACCGTGACTACGTCGAAGGCCGCCAGTTCGTCGACGAGCAGGTCGAAGGCCCCTTCGCCGCTTGGCGCCACACCCATCGTTTCACGCCGGCCGGATCTGACGGTTCCTGGCTGGAAGACGAGATCGAGTACGAGCTCCCCTTTGGCGCGATCGGTCAGCTGCTCGCGGCACGACCGGTACGCGCCGACATCGAGCGGGCTTTTCCGTTCCGACATCGCCGCACGGCCGATGACCTGTCCCGACACGCACAGTTCATCGGGCGGCCGCGGCTCACCGTCGCCGTCAGCGGCGCTTCCGGCCTGATCGGAGGAAACCTCACCGCGTTCCTCTCGACCGGCGGACACCGCGTCAGGCGCCTCGTGCGGCGGCAGCCGCGGCCCGCTGCCGGAGACATCCACTGGGACCCCCGCCTGGGCGACCTCGACGCCGCCGACCTCACGGGGTTCGACGCCGTCGTGCACCTGTCGGGCAGAAGTCTCTCCGCCTGGCGGTGGACACCGAAGATCAAGCGGGAGATCGAATACAGTCGCGTGGCAAGCACGCACCTACTCTGCGAGACGCTCGCCCGAATGACCGATCCGCCGCGCACCTTGATCTGCGCGTCGGGGATCGGCTACTACGGCGATCGGAGCGCTGAGGAGGTCCACGAGGCCAGCCTCCCGGGCAGTGGATTCGTCGCCGAGCTGTGCGAGCGCTGGGAAGCCGCTGCAGAACCCGCCCGGCAAGCCGGTATTCGCGTCGTCAACCTGCGGATCGGACCGATAGTGGCCGCCGCCGGCGACCTGCTCCGCCGGATGCTGCCGCCTTTCCGACTGGGCTTGGGTGGCAAGCTGGGCAGCGGCCAGCAAGTCATCAGTTGGATCGGGCTCGACGATTTGCTGGGCGTCATCCTGCAGGCGCTGTACGACGAGCGGCTTTCCGGACCCGTGAACGCCGTGGCGCCGCAGCCGGTCACCAATCGTCAGTTCACCCGGACTCTGGCGGATGTGGTGCGGCGTCCTGCCCTGTTGAACATCCCTGCTCCAGTCGTGCGCGCGCTGTTCGGCGAGATGGGACGCGAGATTCTGCTTGGCGGTGCCTACGTCCGCCCGAGCAAGCTGAAGGCGACGGGCTTCCGCTTCTTGCACGAGGAAGTGGAATCGGCGCTGCGCTGGGAACTGGGCCGCTGAGGGGCCCGGAGTGGCGGAGGGACACAGCGTCGTTCGCTGGGCTCGCGCGCTGGGATCGTTGATCGGCGAGCCGATCGTAGCCGCCGATCTCCCGAGACGGTGGAGCGAAAGGACCGTTTCCCTCCCGGGCCAGCACGTGGTCTCCGTCGCCACACACGGCAAGCACCTGCTGCTCCACCTGTCGGGCGGTTTCACCCTACATTGCCACGCCCTGATGTACGGTTCCTGGCAGTTCGGCAGGCCCGGCATGCAACTGCGAAAGCCGGAGAAGAACGTCCGGGTTCGGCTCGTCACCGCCGATCGAGAGGCTGTCTTCTTCAACGGGCCGGTGGTCGAGTTGCTAACGGAGGAAGAACTGGTGGCGCACGAGAAGCTCAACGCGCTGGGACCCGACGTGCTTCACGAGGACTTCGACCGGGACGAAGCGTGGAGGAGATTGCAAGCTCAGGCTATTCGCGCCATCGGCGACGCCGTACTCGATCAAACGCTCGTCGCGGGCATTGGCAACATCTTCAAGTCGGAGGGTCTGTTCTTGGCGAGCATCAACCCGCTGGCGCCGGTGGCGGCGGTCAGCCGCGGACAACTCGAGCGATTCTGGGACGTGCTCATCCCGATCATGAACCAGAGCGCGCGCCGCGCGGGTCCGATTGTCACGCTCGACAAGAGCCTGCGCCGCAACGGCGAGCGCCACTGGGTCTATCGCCGCACAGGTCGCCCCTGCTACCGCTGTGGCACGCTCATCGAAATGTTCCGTCAAGGACAGCTCAAACGCACGACCTACCGCTGTCCGGGCTGTCAGGACCGGCCCGTGGAACAGCAGGGTCGGCTGCCGCTGTGAGGTCGCTACGATCTCTCGGCCTGAACCGTCCGCACGAAGGTCTCCGGATCATAGCCCTGACCACGCAACAGCGTGTCGATCTCTTCCAGCGTCTCCGGAGGCAGCCTCGGAGTGCGCGCTAGAATCCAACCGTACTTGCGTTCCGGATGACCCACGACGGCATACCGATAGTCTTCATCCAATCCGATGATCCAGTAGTCACCCCAGAACAGCCGAATGCCCAACACGTTGACGAAGCTGACTTTGAGCCGAGCGTTGGAGGTCGCATCCACGACCTTGGCCAAACCGACGGCGCTGACCGTGCTCCCATCCGTGTCGAGACAGCGATTCACGACGTTGATGTTCCCGTCATCGCGGAAAGAGTAGAAGGCGGTCGTGCCGCTGGCGCACTTCTTCTGAAATCGGTTCGGAATCTTCGCGATCTCGTACCACAGCCCAACGTAGCGTTCCAGATCGACGTTCTGCACGGTGGTCGGCTCATCGCCCGCTTGCCCCTTCAGCTCAGACCCGGACAAGGCACCGACCAGGGCCAGACCCATTCCCGTCAAGCTGCGCCGTAGACTCCTTCTACCGTTCACGAAGACAACGCTCCTATCCAGTCTGTCACCATCAACCATCGCCACCATCAGTAACCTCGCTCTTGGGAAACCAGGGGAAGAAGGCGCTCGTGCGTCTCACGTAGTCCCGGTACGCCGGCTTCGCCTCCCGGAGATGTTGCTCGAGCAAGCTGACGCCCGAGACGCGCATCAGCAGGAAAGTCATCACGATCGGGCTGTAGATCGTCCAGAGCGAGCCGGGCGTCGCAGCGGCGATCAAGAACAGTCCCCACCAGACGACGGAATCCCCGAAGTAGTTCGGGTGCCGCGTGTACCGCCATAGCCCGCGATCCAACACCTCACCCTCGTTGGCGGGATCGCGCTTGAATCGCGCCAACTGCCAATCGCCTACGGCTTCGAAGGCGAAGCCGACGGCGAAGACGAGCGTGCCTACGATATCCAGCCAGGTCAACTGCTCCGGAGACGGGTTGGTCACCCCTCGCAGCAGCGGCATCGCGATCGCCCAGAGTAGCACCGCCTGCAGCCAGAAGACCGTCACGAGACTTCGCCACGGAAAGGTGTTGGGATTGTCCGCACGCATCTCCGCGTAGCGGTAGTCCTCCCCCTTGCCCCAATTGCGCCGCAGGATATGAAGAGACAGTCGCAATCCCCACAACGTGACCAGCGCCGCCACCAGATACGCCCGCGTCGTGTGATGCTCGGTCGAGGCCAGGTAGAACCAGGCCAGCAGGGCGAAGCCCGCGCCCCAGAAGATGTCGATGATGCTGGCATCGCGCTTCAACAGGCTGACGATCCACACCAGGGTCATCATGGCCAGCGCGACACCCAGACCCGACAGGGCCAGCGCGATGCCGCTCACACGCGTCTCCTTCCGATCATACGCGTCCCCTTCCGTTCACACTGTCCCCTTCTGATCACGCCGCCCGCTCCAGTCGCTCGGCCTCCTCGTAGATCCGCCGCGGAGGTGTGCGCAGATCCCATACCAGGCCAAGCCAGGAAAGCGCGCGCAGCGCGTAGTGCGTTATATCCAGTTCCCACCAGTAAAACCCCTGCCGCTCGGAGGTCGGCCAGCGGTGGTGGTTGTTATGCCAACCCTCGCCCAGCGTCAGTAGAGCGACCCACCAGTTGTTGCGACTGTCGTCGGATGTATTGAAGCGGCGCCGGCCAGACGTGTGCGAGATGGAGTTCACCAAGAAAGTCACGTGATACCCGATCACGGTGCTCACGAAGAATCCCCAGCCCAACATCTGCCAGCCGGACGTGCCAAGCTCCGGCCAGCGGGCATTCAACCAGACTCCCAAGAGGT
>JASFLD010000305.1:0-5655 GCA_050118275.1 Gemmatimonadales bacterium | reverse complement strand
GGCAGAGTCTTTTTCGGCGGCCTGCGTGGGGAAGCGCTCTACGAGGCGCGGGTCACGGGATCAGGCGCGCCGACGCTTCGGATCCACTTCCACCGCGAGTTCGGACGGATCCGTGCGGTGCGGCTGGGTCCGGATGGGCGGCTCTATTTCAGCACCAGTAATCGGGACGGTAGGGGGCGGACCCGATCGGGCGATGACAAAGTCGTGAGCGTCGATCCTGCGACCTTCCGCTAGCGGCGGAAGCTCGCACGATAGCACGTTCAGCCGCCCCGAATGGCCGCCACCCGTTCCTCCAGGCGCGCGGCTTCATCGTCCCGACTCTGCGCGCGGAGCAGAGTCGCGTAGTCGGTCAGCGTCTCCACTACCTGACCCGACTCGGGCCCGAAGACGCGCTCGCGGATCCCCAGGGCACGTTTGTACAGCGCTTCCGCTTCGCTCGCATTCCCTTCGTCGCGGCGCAGGTTCGCCAGCCCGTTCAAGGTGATGGCGAGGCTGGGGTGATCCGCCGCCAAGACTTGTTGCTTGATGCTCAGCGCCCGCATGAAGTAGGCGTTCGATTCGCCGTAGCGTCCCAACGCCCAGTACGTTTCGCCCAGATTGTTGTAGGCCGCGGCCGTCAGCGGATGATCGGGTCCCATCGTCCGCTCGTAGATCTCTTTTGCGCGGAGGTAGAATCGTTCCGCCTCGTCGTACTGCTTCAACGTCCAGTGCAGCGCGCCCAGGTTGTTCAGGGTGCCCGCGGTCTCCGGGTGATCGGGACCCAGCGTGCGTTCGCGGATCTCCAGCGAGCGTTCCAGCAGCGGCTCGGCCTCGGCGTACTCGCCGCGCGCCCAGTGGACGACGGCCAGGCTGGAAAGGATGTTCGCCACGCTAGGGTGATCGGGCCCCAGAACGTCTTCGTACAGACGACGGGCGCGTTGCAGCACGGGCTCGGCCTCGTCGTACCTGGCCTGCGACCAGTAGAGCGCGCCCACCCCGCTCAGCGTCACGGCGAGCGCGGAATCGCCGATCTCGTCGGCGTGCCGCTCGTGAATCGCCAGGGTCCGCATGTAGAGCGATTCGGCCCGGGCGTAGTTACCCTCTTCGCGGTTCAACTCGGCCAGCCGGCCGAGCGAAGTGGCCAACTCGGGGCTGTCGGATCCGAACTCGGCTTCGCGCAAGGTCACAGCCTCTTCCAGCAACCGGCGACTGGTGTCGTAGAGGCCCAGATCGAGGTAGACCAGCCCCATCGTCTCCATCATCCGCGCCTGAACGACCGGTTGGTCATCGAGCTCCGTCGCGATCCGTTCGGCGCCCTTGTCGAGGATCTCCCGCGCGGTGATGGTGTTGCCCAACGCCTCGCTCGGATTCGACACCTTGAACAGGCCGACCAGGAAGTCGGCGACCTGATTGGCCGCCTCCGCTTCCTGGGCGGCCCGACGTTCCGCCCGGGTCGCTCGCATCAGTGCGGCGGCCGTCACGCCCATGCCGGCGATCAGGCTCACGAGCAACAGCGCAGCGGCGGCCACGGGGACCCGGTGGCGTTTGACGAACTTGCCGATCCGGTAGCTCGCGCTGGGCGGTCGGGCGACCACCGGTTCGCTGTTCAGGTAGCGCTGGATGTCCATGGCCAAACCGTTCGCCGTCTCGTAGCGACGCGAGCGGTCCTTTTCCATCGCCTTCATCACGATCCAATCGAGGTCGCCCTTCAGCTCGCGGCGCAAAGCGGAGGTATCGGAGTGCCTCAGCCTGGCGATCGTCTTCGCTTGCTCGGCCAGGGAACCGAAGCGCGCGCTGGGCGTGAGTGGGTCCGTCTCTCGCGCCACCAACCTCGCGATGAACACCGGGACGCCCACCTCGGCCGGATCGATGGGCAGACGACCGACCAGCAACTCGTAGAGCATGATGCCCAACGAGTAGATGTCTGTCCGCGTATCCACGTCCAGCCCCGACGCATCCGCCTGCTCTGGACTCATGTAGGCAGGAGTGCCAATCGCCTGACCGAACTGAGTCACCAGAGTGCGCTCGGTCAGCTGTTGCGATATCGCCTTGGCGATCCCGAAATCGATCACCTTCGGTGTCGGCTGGCCGTCTTGCTCCATCACGAGGACGTTGGAGGGCTTCAAGTCGCGGTGGATCACGCCCTTCTGGTGCGCGTGTTGAATGGCGTGACACACCCGCAGGAACAGCTCCAGCCGCTCGCGGGTGGACAGCTTGTGCGTGTCGCAGTAGTCGGTGAGCGGGATCCCGCGTACCAGCTCCATCACGAAATAGGGCCGGCCCATCTCGGTCGCGCCCGCGTCCAGTACCTTGGCGATGTTGGGATGCTCCATCACCGCCAGCGCCTGCCGCTCGGCCTCGAAACGGGCCACCACCTGTCTCGTGTCCATTCCCAGCTTGATGAGCTTCAGCGCGACGCGCCGCCGCACCGGCTCGGTCTGCTCGGCTTCGAAGATCTGTCCCATCCCGCCCTCGCCCAGCACCTGGAGCAGGCGGTATGGACCGATGCGCTGCGGATGTTCGCTGTCGTTCGATCGGGCTTTTTCGCTCATGGCGTTCATCTGTTGGTGCCGCCGGGATCACCCGAGTCCAGGCGCCGCTAGTCGACGATCGTCAGCAACTCGCGGTGCCCCGACTCGGCCAGCGGCAGGAACCGCTGGTACCACTCCTTCCATTTCTCCGAGCTCATGAGCTTGCGGTAATCCTGCTCGTACTCGGTGAGGCTGGGGAAGGTCAGCTCCAGAATCAGCGTGTAGTAGTCGGGTCCCACCAGGTCGGTGAGGAGACGGGCGTCGGTCATCACACCCATCTCTCGCGCTATCGTCAAACCCTCCTTCCAAAGCGCGATGGCGGGTCGCGCCTTGCCGAACTGCAGTCGAAACACGTCGCGGACGAGGATCATCGGTACCTCTCTTTCAGGGCTAGAACAATCGACGAAGGAGAAAGATACGCTCTGACGGCCGCGGCGCCACGACCCTGTCGGCATGTGAAGGGGCAGGCAGGGGGCCAGTTGACGGGAGGTTGACAGGGGGCGGCAATTGTACTAGACTACTAGAACAATAGAGTACTAGGTCACCCGCGACCCATACGAGACGGGCGCCGAGACAACCTGCACGAGCGCGAAAAGTTGGATATTCGAATCGACCCCAAGAGCGGCGTGCCGTTCTACCGGCAGATCATCGAACAGGTCAAGTTCGCCATCGCCCGCCGTGACCTGGGCCCGGGGGACCGGCTGCCGACGGTCCGTCAATTGGCCGTCGATCTCTCCATCAACCCGAACACCGTCATCCGCGCCTACCGCGAGCTGGAGATCGAGGGGGTACTCGAGACCCAGCAGGGGTCCGGCACCTTCGTGGGTCAGCGCGAGCCCCAGGTCGACGAGATCGAACGGCAGCGGATGTTGGACCAGATCCTCACCGAGCTGATGGCGCGCGCCTCGGGCTATGGCTTCTCGCTGGACGACGTACTCGAAGGCCTGCGCCGTAGAAAGCAAGCGTCACCATGACCGGACGGCTGGAACATCGATTATCGAGTATCCAATGTCGGATGTCGAGGAACTTGGACATTGGACATCCCCTGTTGAGTGTCGGGCGTTCGACCGCCGTCTGCATCAACGAAAGGAGGCATCACCATGAGCGGGCTGGTTCGTAGGACGGAGTCGTCGGGCCGGCTGCCGGGCTTCTCGCTCGAGCGGTTCGCCACCTCGCTGCGTGCCGACTTCCGCTTCGCTCCGATCAATGCGTTGCTGTTGGTCGGCACCTTCGTGGCCGGGCTGATCATACACCTGAGCCTCCACCCATTCTCGGTCATCGCCGTAGAGTTGGCGTTGGGGTCGGCGCTGATCCTGGCGGTCCTCATCCGGCTGACCCAGGTGTGGGAGGCAGTGGTCATCCTGGGGACCGCCGACGCGCTGGCGATCTTCCTCCAGCTGCGCCCGGAGAGCGAGGTGCTGCTGGTCACGGCGGTCGTGGCGCTGATCGTCGCGCCGTCGGTGCAGATCGCCTACCAGTGGGAGCGGGCCGTATTGCTCCGCTTCGGTCGTTTCCGCGGCATCCGGAAGTCGGGCTTGTTCATCATCGTCCCGATAATCGACAAGGTGGCTCAGTTCGTCGATCAACGGATCCGCGTCACCGATTTCAGCGCCGAGACGACGCTCACCGCCGACACCGTTCCCGTCAACGTCGACGCCATCGCCTTCTGGATGGTCTGGGATGCCGAGAAGGCGGTGCTCGAGGTCGAACAATTCCGCGACGCCGTCGTCCTCTCGGCGCAGACCGCGCTGCGCAACGCCATCGGGCAGAACGATCTGGCCGTGCTGCTGTCCGAGCGCGACCGGCTGGGTCAGGAGATCCAGCAACTGCTGGACGAGAAGACCAACGGTTGGGGGATCACGACGCAGGCGGTGGAGATCCGCGACATCATCATCCCGAAGGGTCTCGAGGACGCCATGTCGCGCCAGGCGCAGGCGGAACGCGAGCGGCAGAGCCGCATCATCCTCGGCACCGCCGAGACGGAGATCGCCGAGAAGTTCAGCCGCGCCTCGGAGCACTACCGGAACAACCCGGTCGCGCTGCACCTGCGGGCGATGAACATGGTGTTCGAGGGGCTGAGACAGAAGGGGTCGATGATCATCGTCCCGTCGACGGCGGTGGAGACGATGGGGCTCGGCGCACTGGGTGGACTGACGGCGTTTGGACAGCAGGCGGAGGTGTTGGCGGAGGGCGAAGCTGGCGACGATGACGGCGTGGAATAACGAATATCGAATGTCGAATGTCGAATGTCGATCTGGATGTCGAATCTGGAATTATCGAATTTCGAATAGTGAATGGTTGATCTGATGTCGAATCTGGAATATCGAATGTCAAACTTCGGCCTTCAACATTGGATATTGGATGTTGGACACTCAACGGTGCCCCTGGCCTGTGCACTGATTGGGTTGACGGTTGGGTGCGAGGACGCGCACCAGCCGGGGCCGGCCGAACTGCAGGTCCAATCGGCGAGCGAAGATCTGATGGAGTTGTTGCCGGCGTCGACGCTGGCGGCGGTAGAGTTTCTCGGGCTGGACAGCCGCTGGAATGAACTGCGCGCGATTCCAGCGCTTGCCGGCTTGCAGGATCGCGTCCTGGGTGAATTGGGTCTCGATGCCGAGGATGTACCGGCGATCTGTGGATCCCGGACGGTGGTAGCGCTGGTGAGCGATGAGACGGGTCATCGCGTCGTGCCGCTGGCGGTGCTCGATCCGGCCTCTTCGAGCGTCGCGCTGCAACGCTTGGCGACGAGCGAAACCCTGTTCGCCGTCCAGGGACGCGGCGCGCTTTGGGTGGGGCCGGCCGACCGCGAGCGCTTGGTCGAACGTGTCGCGGCGGGCGATGGGACGTCGTTGCGTCAGGCCGTCGACATCGAGTCGCTGGCCGAGCATCTGCCCGCGGGCGGTCTCGCCCGCGTCGTCATCAATCCGCGGGCCGTCGCGCTATGGCTGCGCGCCTGGGCGGAGTACCACGGCGCGAGCCTGGCGCGGCCCCTGGCGCAACTGCTGGCCGCCGACCTGGAGGCGGTTGAAGTCCTCGGCTTCCGCCGCGACTTCGTGAACGGTCAACTGCTGACGGATGCGTGGGTCGGCATCGACAGGGAGATCGTTCCAGCCTCGGTAGCCGAGGCTCTGGTGGTGGACCGTGG
>JASFLD010000304.1:0-5664 GCA_050118275.1 Gemmatimonadales bacterium | reverse complement strand
AGCGATTAGCAGTATGTTTAGCCTCTTGTTCTTCATGGCCGTATCCTCGTGGTAGCTTGTTCCTCGCTTGTTTTGAGCACCAACCTCAGAAAGCCACGTTGAGGCCGGCCGTGAACGTCCGGGTGCTCGGGTAGATGTTGTTGTCGATCCCGTTGATACCCGCTGTCGGATCGATGCCGTCGTACCCTGTGATGGTGAAGGCGTTCTGTATTACGCCGAAGGCTCTGAAGCGTGGCGTGAACTGATAACCGACCTGGATGTTCTGCATGCGCAAGTAGCTGGCGTTCTCCACGTACACGTCGGAGAAGTACTGCGGCGACTGGAATTCGTAGTCGAGCACAGACGTGTGAAGATTGTTGGGCGACCCGACGTCGCGCAGTTGATCGTAGAAGCCCGTGCTCGAGGCGATGTTGTTGTAGACGTAGTTCCCAATCTTCGCCAGCAGGGTGAAGCTGGCGTCGAACTTCCGCCAGCGCATGATCGACGTGTGGCCGATGATCCAGCTGGGGTCGGGGCTCTTGTACGGCCTGCGGTCGTCCTGGTTGACGATACCGTCCCCGTTGAGGTCCTCGTACATCTCGAGGTCCGTCCCGACGATCGGCTTCCCATTCTCGTACTTGTGCTGGTAGACGAAGAACGAGTTCACCGGCTGGCCGGGCTGGAGGATCTGGATCGTGCTGCCCACGCCGCCCGCAATGTTGCCGGTTGGAATCCGCTCGAGCTGTACCAGCGAGTCCCCGACAACGGGGTTGATGTCGACGAGCTCGTTCTTGTTGTAAGCGAAGTTGAAGTTCGCGTTCCACGAGAAGCGGTCCCCAACACCCTCGGAGATCAGGGCGTTGACCGTCAACTCGAACCCCTTGTTCTTCACGGTGCCGATGTTGCTCGTGACATAGTTGGAGAGGTTCGATCCCGCCGCCGCCGGAACGAGGAAGATCAAGTCGTCCGTGGTCTTGGTGTAAAGCTCGAGGGCGCCGGCGAGGCGATTGTTCCAGAGGCCGTAATCGAGGCCGAGGTTCCAAGAGCTCGTCTGCTCCCACTTGATGTCCGGATTCGCCGCGCTGGGCCGGATGGTCCCGACGTACTCGTCACCGAACCGCACCTGCGCCGTGGATGTACCGAAGCTATAGCTTCGGTACTGCTGGTAGCTGTCGAAGGCCTGATTGCCGTTCTTCCCCCAGGAGAGCCTGAGCTTCAGGTCCGAGAGCGACTCCCAGCTGTCCATGAAGCTCTCCTCGGACAAACGCCAGCCGACGGCGAAGGAGGGGAAGGTACCCCACTGGTTGCCCGGCCCGAACTTCGAGGATCCGTCCGTGCGGATCGAGGCCGTCAACAGGTACTTGTCCATGTACCCGTAGTTGGCGCGCGCGAACCAGGAGGCGAGCCGGCTCTCGTCGATGGTCAGGAAGGTCTGCTCGACTTCCGCCGCCGGAATGCCGTTCGGCCCCAAGAGATTGGAGTTGAGCTGTTGCGCCAAGAACGAAGGGGACTCGGTGCGCCACTGCTGGTACGAATACCCTCCCGTGATGTCGAAGGTGTTTTGTTCCCAGGTCCGGGCATAGGTGGCGAACGCGTCGAGCAGCCAGTTCAACTCGTTCGGGTTAGCCCGGGTGACCGTACCGTCGTTGGCCTGGTCGTACTGGGGCTTGCTGTTGGATGGAGCGAAGAACCGGGTGTCCGTGTTGGTGACCACGTAGCCCCCGCGGCCGGTGACCGACAGTCCGTCAACGAACGGGAGGTCGTACGCGGCCGTCAGGTTGCCCATGCTCCGGTACGTCGTGCCCTCGGACGACTGCATGTTGAGGATGGCGACAGGATTGTCCGGCGCCTCCGTGTCGTCCCACTCGAAGTACCCGCCCCACTCGCTATCCGGATCGTATATCGGCTGAGTGGGGGCAAAATTGGTGGCGTTGCCCAAAACGCCGCCCGGCGTGAAGCGGTCCTCGTTTCGTGCCCCCAGGACGTTTGCCGATAGATTCAGGCGGTCGTCGAAGAGCAACTGGTTATAAGCCACGCTCAGGGAGAGTCGCTCGTTCTTTGACGCGCGAACGACGCCTTCCTGGTTGAGATATCCGAGGGACAGACGGTAGCTGCCTTTGTTGTTGGCGCCCGACACCGCCACGGTGTAATCCTGACCGAAGGCCGACTGCTCCACCTCCCTGCGCCAGTCCGTGCTCACGTCCCCTATGACGTCAAGGCCCTCGGGGAATTGATCGGAAAGAACCTGGCGGAACTGTGCGGCGTTCAGGATGTCGGGCCGACCGGTGACGGTCGAGCCAGAGAAGTTGGCCCTGAAGGACACCCGCGCCGGTGCTTGGGCCATGCCCCTGCCCGATCGCGTCTCGATCAGGACCACGCCGTTCGCTCCCTGCGATCCGTAGATGGCGGTCGCCGACGCATCCTTGAGGACGGTGAACGACTCGATGTCCTCGGGGTTCAGGAAGTTGAGCGGGTTGCGTCCGTCCGAGAGGCCGCCGCCGACCGGTAAGGGAACGCCGTCGATGACGTAGAGCGGCTCGTTGCTGCTGGTCACCGACGTGCCACCGCGGATGCGCAGCGAGATCCCGCCGCCCGGCTCGCCGCCGTTGTTCTGTACAACTTCGACCCCGGCGACCTTGGCGCTGACCAACTCCTCGGCGCTGACGATGCGGCCGGTGTTGAACTGCTCGGCGGGGACCTCCGCTACGACGCCGGTCACATCCTTCTTCTGCTGCTCGCCGTAGCCGATGGCGACCAGCTCCTCGAGCCCGACGGGTGCCGGCGTCAGCCGAATCTCGACAGTCGTCGTCTGACCCGAAGCGACGGTGACCGACTGCTCGGCGTCCCGGTAACCCAGCCGGGTCGCCCGCAGTGTGTAGGTCCCGGCGGGGACGCTGGTCACGACGAAGCGGCCGCTAGCGTCGCTCTCGACCGTGCGATCGGCGACGGTTATCGTCACGCCGGAGACTCCGCCGCCGATGCTGGCGTCGGTGACCTGCCCGCGGACGGTGCCCGTCTGCGCCTGTAGCTGGCCGGCACACACCACGATGGCGATGAGCGCGACCAGCAGGTGTCGAAACCTAGTCATGGGTTTCCTCCACAGCCTCAGGAGTGAGTTGCCCTGTGCGAGTCGCCGCTTGGCTGGTGCGACATCTTACGGGGCCCCGGCGTCGCGGTCGTCGAAGCGGCCATGACCAAGCCGAGCTGACCTCCGTGCACCGGGAACTTCGACGTTGAGGTTGGGGCCAGTGCTCCAGCGAGTCACTGGACGGGAAAAGCGGGAAGATCCACTAAATGTTGGGGAAAACTCATGCTCGCGGACGCCATAGCGAGGCGCGACCCCCCCGCTTCCGTAGTCCGGAGGAGGGTAACCGTGGATCAGCCCGCCTACAGGCGATACCAATAGCGGCAAAGACTGCTGCACCGCTTGCCACCCTTGTCGATAGGTCTTAGAGATGCATGCCGAGTTGCAGCTTTAGCGACGATTGTCAAGTGTGAAAAAGCAAGCTGGCCAACAATAAATGCCACGGGATAATCCGTCCGTTTATCGGGTGCGGCTGCGCTTGCAGCGTGGACGATGAATTCCATGAGGAGAAGGCCCCGCCGGCTGGCCGATGTGTCGGCCCCGGGGACAGGCCTTGCACAGCGGTTTCAAGGGCCTATTGTGCGTGGCGAGAACGGCCGACTTCGACAGGCTCAGCACAGGCGAACCGCACTTTGATCGACGCGTTTTCCTCAATCTCCGGGAATTCAGCGACGCGATGTCATCTCCTCTCTTCCTCTCCGAGGAGTCGCGTTCACCGACTGCCCGGCTATTTGTTTGCGATCCTGTTCGTTGGGACTGCCGCCAGCCTGGCTGCACCGCTCGAGGCGCAGGCCCCCAGTAGCGGTGACGGAGCAGTAGCAGTTGACGAGCAAGGGGTGATGCGGTGGACGGCCACGGGAATCGAGGTCGCGCTGTTCGGCGTCAACTACACCACTCCCTTCGCCTATTCGTACCGCGCCCACGGCTACCTGGGAGTCGACCGCAAGCGGGCCATCGACTCCGACGTTCTACACCTCGCGCGCTTGGGACTCGATGCCTACCGGATCCACGTGTGGGACCGGGAGGTGAGCGATCTTCAGGGCAACTTGTTGGAGAACGACCACCTGGATCTGCTCGATTATCTGCTGGCCCGGTTGGCGCAGCAGGGCATCAAAGTGATCCTCACGCCCATCGCCTGGTGGCCGGCGGGCTACCCCGAGCCGGACCCGGGCAGCGACGGCTTCTCCGACGCGTACGACAAGGGTGAGATGACCGTCAGCCTCGAAGCGCGCCGGGCGCAAGAGAACTACCTCGCGCAGTTCATCGCTCACACGAACCCTTATACGGGTCTCACGTACTCGGAAGACCCGAACCTGTTGGCCGTCGAGATCTTCAATGAGCCCGCTCACCCGGCGGGGCCCGAAGAGACGACGCGCTACATCGACGCGATGGCCAACGCGCTGCGTGAGGCGGGCTTCGAGAAGCCGATCTTCTACAACATCAGTCAGGGGTATTCGGATGAGCATGGCCGCGCCGTCTGCGCGGCGCGGATCGAGGGCGTGAGTCACCAGTGGTACCCGACCGGCCTGGTGCGGAACAGCGCCGTCGGCGGCAACATGTTGCCCAACGTCGATCGCTACCCGATCCCCTACGCCGATTTCGCCGAGTGTCGGGATAAGGCGCGCATGGTATACGAGTTCGACGCCGCGGACGTCGCCGGCTCCTACATGTATCCCGCCATGGCCCGCGCCTTCCGGGGGGCGGGTTTCCAGTGGGCGACGCAATTCGCGTACGATCCCCTGGCCATCGCCTATGCCAACACCGAGTACCAGACCCACTTCCTGAACCTGGTCTACACCCCGAGCAAGGCGATCAGCTTCATGATCGCCGGCGCGGTCTTTCGTCAGACTCCTCGCGGCGCTTCGTACGGCACGTATCCGGAGAGCGAGCGGTTCGGCCCCTTCCGCGTGAGCTACACCGAGGACCTGAGCGAGATGGTCACCGATACGGCGTTCCTCTACTCGAACAGCACCGGCTCTGTGCCGCCATCGCCGGGGGAGCTCCGCCACGTGGCCGGCGTCGGCGCGTCGTCCGTTGTCGATTACGACGGGACCGGTGCCTACTTCCTGGACCGGCTCGAAGACGGGATCTGGCGCTTGGAAGTGTACCCGGACGTGGCCTGGGTGGTTGATCCGTTCACGCGACCCAGTCTGGCTCGGGAGGCGGCCCGCGTCATCTGGCGAACCAGGCCGATGCGGATCGCTCTTCCGGATCTCGGCGCGAACTTCGCCGTGGAGCCGATCGACGCGGGCAACGAGCATCGGCCGGCGGTGCGCGCCGCCGCAGGGATGATGGCGGGGGCGGGGGCGAGGGCGGGAGCGGGGGCGGAGGCGGGGGCGTTCGACGTGCGCCCCGGCGCGTATCTACTGACTCGGGCCGGGACCGCGCGCCCGGCCTGGACGCCGCAAACCGTCGTCGCGGGTCGGCGTTTGGGCGCCTTCGTGGCCACTCCGGCGTCGGGGGCTGCGACCACAGTCGTCCACACACCGCCTGCCGAGATCGCTGCCGGTCAGCCGCTCACGGTCAGGGTCGACGTAGTCTCCCAAAGTCCCGTCGATTCGGTGGCGCTGTTCGTTCGCAGGGTCGGCGCTTGGGGCCGT
>JASFLD010000303.1:0-5677 GCA_050118275.1 Gemmatimonadales bacterium | reverse complement strand
TCGGTGACATACACGGTCAGCGGCTCCGGCAACACCGTGCTGACCCGACCGACCTGGTTGTCACCTGTCAGCTTTTCTTCCTGCGACGGCACGATCCAAACGAAGTCACTGAAGCTGGGCGTATCTCCACCCTTCAACGTCCCCAGCCCGCCGGCATCCACCGGCTCCGCGTAGAACGGGTTCAGCTTCTTCACGGCCATGGCCAAGCTCTGCAACGGTGAGACCGATTCCTCACAACTCAAGAAGTCTTCTCCGTTGATCACCGTCGTTGCCGGTTTCAGAGCCTGCACGAACGTGGGCGCGTTCGCATTGTCGGTGCGCCCGATGACGGCCAAACGATCCGGCGCATTCTCCGGAATCTGGGGACAGCTGCCCACGACGGCCGGGAAGTCTAGATCGCCTTCCAACTCTGGGATCGTCCGGATGAAGAAACAGCCGGGGTACTGCGGGATGTCGAGGCCCTGAATGAAGTCGACCTGGCCGAACGTCGGCGAGTCCGGATCGCTGTCAGGGTCACAACTCAACACCGTCCCATCCAGTAGCGTCACGGGCTCTCCCGGAAGAATCCGCTCGGGGATCACCAGCACGTCGTCGATGGCGTCATTTCCCGGCGGAATATACACACCGTACTGGCCACCGGCGTTGCACGCTCGGCCAACCTGGTCATTGTTCCCGTCGTTTGTGCCCGACGCCGAGTAGAAGCACTCGCCGCAGTTCTCGGGATCGCCAGTCAAGCAGAACGCGCCCAGCTCGATGCGGAACTTGATGTTGATGGTGTTGCCGAGCTTGAACGGATAGAAGGGGAGCAGCTTACCGCCACTGCCCGATGGTGGCGAATCCTCGGGGTCGAGGTCCCGCTGACCCAACTCGAACTCGCCGACCCAGACGCTGAGGCGGTAGAAGTTGTCGGAATCGATGTAGCCATCACCCGGAAGAGCGTCGTCCGTCTTCCAGACGGCCGAATACTGCTCGTTAACAGGATCGACCGATACATCCGGCGCTCCGAACAGCACCTGTTCCGTGCCAACAACGCAGACAGGGTCGGTGGGCTCTGTCGGCTCGGCGCCAGTCAGCTCACAAATCTTGATCGTGGCCGGGAGATCCGGGTTGAAGGTACCAGTGTAGATCGGCGACTCGACCAACTCCGGCAACCAATAGAAGTGAGAGTTACCCCCGTGCGCACCATCCTCTATCGCCGTTTGCGGCGTGCTTGCAAAGGGCGAGGTGGTAGGCGGCTGATCGTCAGAACAAGACAAGACGAGGACTACGGCGAACAGCGACGCAATTCGCTTCATGTTTTTGGGGCTCCGTGTCAGGGTTTGACCTGTCGGGCGGGAAAAGCGGACCCGATACTACATTTTGAGACCAGAAAATGAGAAACGCAAGATACACTTTCCCTCCAGACCTGTCAAGCGTGTTGGTTACGTGCAACACAAAATCGCGCCGCAATGGGCGCGTTTCGTGATACACCCCACGGTTGAGGCCGAAGGCTCTAAAGGTTCTAACGGACTGTCATGGAATGACTTAGCGTGAAGACCCGATCAACTGCTGGAAAGCCGGATTGCTCTGCAGTGGCCGCCACATCCAGCCAATCGTGCCCGCGTTCCCGTACAGCCCCTGGCCGGGAGCGGCGGCGAAGTAACGCCTCAGGAGATCTACGGCACCGTCGTAGTCTCCGAGGAGGGTGAGAACGAACGCCTCGTCTCTTGTCAGCGTGTACTCGGGATCGATCTCCGGCGTGATCCTCTCACGCGTCCTCTGCAACACGCTGCGCGCGCTGTCCTCCATCCCAGCTCGGGCGATGACGCCCGCCGTAAAGATGCGCGCGTCCGCTTGCTCGTACTCGCGGAACTGTTCCGGCGTCAGCGTGTCGATCCGCGCCACCAGCTCCCAAGCCCGCTCGACGTCCGGGGATTGGTTCGGGGTGACCATCATCATTAGCTCGCACCAGGCGAAGCGATAGTTGCTCGGGAATCGCGCCTGGCCCTCGCGGCACCAGCGATCCGCCTGCGAGAACTGCTCCAAGTCGAGCGACGCGTTGAACAACCGCCAGAGGACCGCGTCGGCGAACTCGAGGTACGCATCCTCCTCGTACGCGCGGCGGGCCGAGAGCGCCACCGCCGGGATGTCATCCGTCTGATAGTAGAGGTGGCTGAGCGTGGAATAGGCGCTGGCCAGCGACGGCTCGATCCGCGTTGCCTCTTCCAGATCCGACTTCGCCTGATCGAGCAGCGCCTCCGCCTCGGCGAGATCCTCGGGGCGGTTGAACAACCACGTCGCGTACTCCACCGTGCCCTTCAACTCCAGGGCCCTGGCGTTATTCGGCGCCACGTCCAGCGCTTGCCTGGCGTGCTCCAGCGCGACATCGGCCCACGCCTGGAAGTTCTCCAGATCGAGACGGCCCTTCCGGTAGGCTATCTGACCCTGGAGCACCAACGGCTCCGCCCAGGATGGGTCCAGCGCCTCGGCCAAATTCAGAACCGAGTCGGCCCGATCGAAGCGGCCGAACGCATCCTCCAGATTGCCATCCTTCACGAGATCTTCGGCGTCCTTGCGCAGACGCTCGGCGCGCTGGACCTGCTCCCAAGCGACGGGATCGGACGTCGCCGCCCTTTGCTCGCGCACGCGGATCTCCTCGCCCAAGCGCTCACGCAGGAACCGCGAGATCTGCTGCGCGAGCGTGTCTTCGATGGCCAGCGGATCGCCCGCCGGCAACTCGAAGCTGCCCCGCTGGATATCCGCCCCGCTCGCGCCGTCCACCAGGCGAGCGGTGACCCGAATTCGCTGACCGGTCTGATCCACGCTCCCGGCGATCAGGCTGCCCGCCTCCAACGCACGCGCGATGCTGTCGCGGCTCACGTCGGAGTTTCTATACGGCGCGACACCATTGCGCGATACGACATCGAGCTCGCGAACGTAGGACAGTTTGTCGATCAACTCCTCGGTGAGACCGTCGGCCAGATACCCCAGATCGCCGTCGTTGCTGGTGTCCTCGAAATAGAGCACGGCGACGCGGCGTGGATCGAGCCCCGACTCGGCCGCCGCCTCCGCCCGCGCTCGCGCCGCCATGTCATTGCGCACGATCACCGCGCTCACACCCAACGCCGCCACGAGCATCAGGCTCTGCAGCCAGATCTCGATCGTCGGCGGCTTCTGCGTGCCCTTCTCACCGTGGAACCAGGCCAAGATCAATGTGCCTGGGATGCCGAACAAATAGAAGACCAGCGCCAGCTTGTAGGCCACGCCGGGCAACAGCCCGTTCCCGACCAGCTGGTCGCAACCTTCCAGTATGAAGAAACCACCCGCTATGTAGGCGCCGAACCATTGAAAGACCCGGCGCTTCTTCAGATTCGCCCAAAGACTCATAGGACGTCCGCCAATTTCTTGAGACTCACAGAACTAGACGAGAGGGACGATGGCCCAATCGCCCCGCAAAAGTCAAGCCGCACCCATACACGCCGCTCGACGCCGACCTCGGGACAGTCAGCCGCCACCTCAGCCCGTCACTTGACGTACGCTAAGTAACCTTGTTATCGTCTTTTAGCATTCTTCGCCGGCGCTCTCCCCTCTCCCGCCGGGAATCCGACTTCAAGCCCATGCTCTCGAACCGACAGGCTAGTATCCTCACCGCTGCTCTTGCCCTCGCCGCTTGCATCGCTGGATCGGCCGCGTGTGGCGGCGACACGACGGGGCAAGTCGTCCGCTTCGGACTGGCGGCTCCGCTCGAGCAGTTCATCGGATCCCAATCGCTGCGCGGCGCTCAACTCGCACTCGAGCGCATCAACGCCGAAGGTGGTATCCTCGGACGCCACCTCGAGCTGGCGGCCGTCAGCGACAGCGCCAACGCTGGACGCGCCCTGTCCGTCGCCGACCAGTTCTTCGCCGACGAATCCATCATCGCGGTGATCGGCCACTCCACATCGAGCGCTACCCTGGCGGCGTCCAGCATTTACAACCGCGGCCTGGCCGCCGTCTCACCGACAGCGACCAGCCCCGACATCAGCGGTGCCGGCCCCTGGATCTTCCGCGTGGCACCGAGCGACGCCGCGAACTCGGGTTCTCTGGCGGAATTCGCCTTCCGCGAGTTGGGCGATAGGGCCGCCATCCTGTACGCCAACGAGCCGTACGGACGGGGATTGCGGGACGGCTTCGAGCGGGCTTTCGCGGCCGAGGGCGGCGCTCTGCTGGACCAATATCCGTACATAGAAGGCGAGAGCGTGGACTTCGAGCCTTATCTACTGGGGATCCGGCGAGCCGACCCCGATCTCATCTTCATAGCGGGCCTCGACGCCGGTGCCGGCCTCATCATAAGTCAGGCCCGCGCACTGGGCATCCAGGCTCCGATCATCGGCGGCGATGGACTCTTGGGGTTGGCAGGTCGGGACGCCATCTACGACGGCACTTATGTGGGCCTGCTCTATCATCCAGACGCGCCGGGACAGACCGGGCGACAGTTCGTCGACGCCTATCGAAGCGCGTACGGCGAGCCGCCCGACCATTTCGCGGCTCTGACTTACGATGCCGTCAGGCTGGTCGCCGACGCGGCGCGTCACGCCGGACTCGACCGCGTGAAACTGCGAGACTATCTCGAGACGATCGGGAACGGCCGCCAGCCGTTCCCGGGAGTGAGCGGGCTGATCGCTTTCGACCAGCAGGGCGACCCCCGGCAAAAGAGCTACGCCGTCGGACGCATCGCCGGCGCCAAGATAGAGCTCGTCAGCGTGGAGGACGGCACGTGATGAACACGATCCGTGTCCGACAGGCCGCGGCACTCGCCGTCTTGTTGGCCGGCCTACTCGCCGCCGGTCTCGTCGGCATCGCCTCACTGCATGGGCTGGCCGGCGAGTTCGAGGACGGGCTCGCCCAAGTGACCCGCATATCTGAGATCGGCACCGAGCTGCAGAGCAACGTCCTCGAGCTCATATTCGCCGCCGAGGGCTATCTGGCGACGGGTGACCGCGACTACAAGCGCCGTTTCGCCGAGCTCGCAGGACGGTCGCAGGACATCGCCAAACGGTACAGGGAACAGGAGGGGATGGGCGCGGAAGAGGCTCGTCAGGTCGAGCGATTGGCCGCATCGCTCACCCGCCTCGAGGTCGAGTTCGCGCGGGCCCACGCGCTCTACGACATCGGACGTCGCGAAGGGGCGCAAACCGCAGCCAACGCAGCACATCCACTGGCGGAGGAAGTGGCCGGCTTGATCTCGGATCTGGGTGAACGCCGGACACAAGTGTTGGAGAGCGCTACCCAGGAACTCCAGTCCCGCGCCAAGGCGCGCTCCAATTACCTGCTCATGATTCTAGCCCTCGCTTTTCTGCTTGGCACGCTGCTGGCCCTGAACACGTTCCGTTCCATCAACCAACCCCTGGCGGAGCTCGTCGCCGCCGCCGGGAAGCTCGGCGGTGGCGACCTGCGGACCCGCGTCAACGGCAAGGCCATGCCGAAAGAGTTCGCCACGCTCGGCTCCGCTTTCGACGGCATGGCGGATGGACTACGGGATGTGGCCGAGCAGGTGGTATCCACAGCCTCCCAGCTTTCGGCATCGGCTGCCGACTTCTCCGCCATCTCCGAACAGGTAGCCGGTTCCACCCACGAAGTGGCGCTCGCCATGTCCGAAATATCCGAGGGCGCCGAACACCAGGCTCACGCGCTGAACGCCACGGCAGCTGTGGTCATC
>JASFLD010000302.1:0-5696 GCA_050118275.1 Gemmatimonadales bacterium | reverse complement strand
TCGCCGCCGGAGATCTCGGCGATGGTATTGCAGAAGCTGAAGCAGACGGCCGAGGACTACCTGGGACAGAGCGTGACGCAGGCGGTGATCACGACTCCGGCCTACTTCAACGACTCACAGCGGCAGGCGACGAAGGACGCGGGCAAGATCGCGGGTCTGGAGGTGCTGCGCATCCTGAACGAGCCGACCGCCGCATCGTTGGCCTACGGGCTCGACAAGAAGAAGGACGAGACGATCGCGGTCTTCGACCTGGGCGGTGGCACGTACGACATAACGATCCTCGAGTTGGGTGAAGGTGTATTCGAGGTGAAGTCGACCAACGGCGACACGCACCTGGGTGGCGACGACTTCGACGAGCGCATCATCAATTGGCTGGTCGACGAGTTCCGCAAGGACCAGGGGATCGACCTGTCGAAGGATCCGATGGCGCTTCAGCGCCTCAAGGAGGCGGCCGAGAAGGCGAAGTGCGAGCTGTCCACGACGATGGAGACCGACATCAATTTGCCGTTCGTGACGGCCGACCAGTCGGGCCCGAAGCATCTCAACATGAGGTTGAGCCGGTCCAAGTTCGAGCAACTGGTCGAGGATCTGATCCAGAAGACGATGCCGCCGATGCAGAAGGCGCTCGAGGACGCGAAGCTGAAGCCGGAGAACATCGACGAGGTGATACTCGTCGGTGGCTCGACGCGGATCCCGAAAGTGCAGGAGATCGTGCGCGAGTTCTTCGGCAAGGATCCCCACAAGGGTGTGAACCCCGACGAAGTCGTGGGCGTCGGCGCCGCGATTCAGGCCGGCGTGCTGGCCGGCGAGGTCAGCGAGGTATTGCTGCTGGACGTGGAGCCGCTGTCGCTCGGCATCGAGACGCTGGGCGGCGTGATGACCACGTTGATCCCGCGGAACACGACGATTCCTACGAAAAAGACGGAGGTCTTCTCCACCGCCGAGGACACCCAGACGACGGTGGACATCCACGTGCTGCAGGGCGAGCGCCCGATGGCGGCGCACAACAAGACGATCGGCCGCTTCCAGCTGACGGGCATCCCGCCGGCGCCACGCGGGGTACCGCAGATCGAGGTTACGTTCGACATCGATGCGAACGGTATCCTCCACGTATCGGCGAAGGATCGGGCGACGGGGCGGGAGCAGAAGATCCGCATCGAAGCCACCTCCGGTCTGAGCGACGTCGAGATCGACAAGATGGTCAAGGATGCCGAGGAGCATTTGAAGGAAGACAAGTCGACGCGTGAGCTGATCGAGTTGCGTAACAAGCTCGACACGCTGGTCTACCGCGTGGAGAAGGACTCGGCCGAGTGGGCGGACAAGCTGGACGACGCCACGAAGGGTCGCCTCAACGAGGCGCTCGAGGCGGCTAAGAAGACGCTGAAAGAGAGTCAGGAGCTGCAGGATCTCAACCGGGCACACGACGAGCTGATGCAGGCGTTCTCGGCGGCGGGTCAGAAATTGTACGAGGCCCAAGGCGCCACGGCGGGGGCCGAGGGCGGCCCCGGCGCGCAGGGCGCGACCGGGGAAGCCGAGGCCGAGCCCGAGGTGGTCGAGGCCGACTACGAGATCGTCGACGAGGAGAAGAGCGAGTAGTTGGCGCGACGGTTCGGCCTTTGACGGCATCGTTAAGAGCGGGGCCTCTCACGAGGCCCCGATTCTTGCCATATTAGAGGATCGGCGGCGCCACCCATGGGGAGGTCCCCGGGAACCGGGCGGCGAACTGCTGTGTAGCAGGATCAAGACCCGGCGGGGGGTCTCGGCTGAGAATGGGCTCAGAATGGAGGGAAGTAGAAGCGATGGCTGATTCACTTCGCAACAAACTGAAGATCGTGCTGTACACGTCTTTGGCGCTCGTGCTGGGCCTGGGCATCGCCTCGGGGTTCCAGTGGGCGCGGGGGGGCGAAGCGGCCGCGCTGCCGGCGTCCCCGCGGGCAGCCTCGATCTCGATTCAGAGCCAAAACGTGGCGGATGCAGTTCGCAAGTCCGCCGCGACGACCGCGGTACCGGGCGATTTTCAGGCGCTGGCCGATGTCAGCACGGCACTGATCGCCATCGCCAACCAGGTCAAGCCCGCCGTCGTCTCCGTACAGACGAAGGGCGCGCTCCAGGCTCGCCAGTTCCCCCCAGAGCTCGAAGAGCTGTTCGGGCAGTATCACGGCCAGCAGCAAGAGCAGTTCTTCGACGTCCCGCTGGGAAGCGGCTCCGGTTTCATCGTGTCGGAGGACGGCTACGTCATGACCAACAACCACGTCGTGAGAGGGGCGGAGGTGATCGAGGTCGAGCTGTCCGACGGTCGTCTCTTTCAGGCCGAGCTGATCGGCCGTGACCCGACCACCGACATCGCCGTTCTGAAAATCGAAGCCAAGGGCCTGCCCGCGGTGACGTTGGGCGACCCCGACGCCGCCGAAGTCGGCGAGTTCGTGATGGCGATTGGCAACCCGGGAACGGGCTTGGGATCGGGGCTTCCCTTCACCGTCACGACCGGCATCATCAGCGCGAAGGGCCGTGACCTGCGGATAATCAGGCAGGCCGCCGGCGAAGAAGCCGGTGCCTACGCCATCGAGGACTTCATCCAGACCGACGCGGTCATCAATCCCGGCAACTCGGGCGGGCCGCTGGTCGACTATCACGGCGAGGTCATCGGCATCAATACCGCCATCCAGAGCACCACCGGCTACTACCAGGGCTACGGCTTCGCGATACCCGTCAGCCTCGCGCGCGATGTCATGGAGGACCTGATCGAGTACGGCCGCGTCCGCCGCGCCGCGCTGCGCGTGCAAATCACCCCCCCGACGCGCGACGACGCCAGGGCTTACGGCCTTCCCAGCCCCAAGGGAGCGATCGTGCAGGATTTCACCGACCACAGCCCGGCCGCCGAAGCCGGCATGAAGCGCGGCGACGTGATCGTGGCCGTCGACGGCAAGAGCGTGGAACGCGTCGGCCAACTGCAGCGGATCATCGCCTCTTACGAGCCCGGCGACAAGGTCAAGATCAAGGTGATTCGCTACGGCAAGGAACTGACGCTCGATGTGCGCCTCGCCGAGCAGACGGTGCCGCAGCCCGAGCCGACAGTGGCTACCGTCAATCCGCGCCCGGGCAATCGCCTGATCGGCGTTCAGGTTCAAGAGATCGACCGGGAACTGGCCCAGCAATTGGGACTGGACTCACTTGGGGACGCAAAGGGCGTACTCGTCGTCGAAGTCATGCGCTTCGGTCCCGCCTTCAACGCCGGACTCAGTCGCGGCTGGGTGATACAGGCGGTCAACGGCCGGCCGGTCACGGATGTACAGAGCTTCGACGCGGCGCTGGCAGACATCGAACCGGGTGACCTGCTCACCATCACGGCGGTCAGCGCCACCCCGGACGGTGAGCTGACTCACAGAATCTTTAACATGACCGTGCCGGAAGAGTAGGGTCCGACCCTGGGTGGATGGCGGGCGATCGGCAGCCTGCCACCACCCGCTTCTTTCCTTGACCTTTCGGCCCGTTCAAGTAAAGTAAGTGACGGCCGCACCGCCTGCGAAAGTGGCGGAATCGGTAGACGCGCCAGCCTTAGGAGCTGGTGGCCATTGGCCGTGGGGGTTCGAGTCCCCCCTTTCGCATCCTGTTACGTAGCACGGCTGATATCTCTGTGTCTCAAACCACAAACAACTTGCAAATCTCGGTGGAAGAGCCGGCGGCTTGGAGCCGTAAGCTGGTCATCACGGTCCCGTCGACCCGCGTCAAGTCGGAGCGCACGAAAGTGGCCAGGCAGCTGGCGAAGCGGGTCCGGTTACCCGGTTTCCGCAAGGGGAAGATCCCCCTGGAACGCATGGAGGCCCGTTTCGGGCCGGACATCGACCGGCACACGAAGCAACAGGTGATCGACGCGGCGTTCCGGGAGGCAGTGAAGATCAAGGAACTGGAGCCGATCAGCGAGCCGCGAGTGGCGAACGTCAGCTACGACCGGGACTCGGAGCTCACGTTCGAGGTCGCCTTCGATATTCGCCCCGAGATCACCCTGGGGCGTGTGGGCGGCTTCCGGCTGACGCAGGAAGAGGTCACGGTGAGCGACGAGGAGGTGGCGGAGCGGTTGGAGGCGGTGCGGCGACAGCAGGCGCTCTGGCGCCCGGTGGAGCGTAAGCCGGCGGCGGGCGACAGCGTGGAAGTGGAGATCACGCCGCTGGGCGAGTCGGAAGCATCGGAGTCGGAGCCGCGGCAGTACCGTTTCACGCTGGGCGAGGGTCAAGCGATAGTGGATGTGGAAGCCGCGATCACGACGCTGGGCCCTGGAGAGACGGGCGAGTTCGAGGTGACATTCCCCGACGATTTCCCGGACGAGGAACAGCGTGGTACGAAGCAACATCTGCGCGTCGACCTCAAGCAGGTCTTCGAGCAGGAGTTGCCGGAGCTGAACGACGAGTTCGCCGGTTCACTGGGCGATTTCGAGGATCTCGAGGCGCTGCGGGGTGCGATTCGCGATGACATCGCGGCGCTGAAGCAGCGGGAGGCCGACCAGGAGGTGAACCGTCAACTGATCGAGCAGATCATCGATGCGAACCCTTTTCAGGTACCCGAGACGATGGTGACGCGATACGTGGCGGCGTTGCTGGGTCCTCCGCCGGAGGGGGCCAATCCCGATCTGGTCTCCAAGGCCGAGGAAGAGGCACGTCCGATGGCGGAGTGGGGTATCAAGCGGCAGATGATCATTCAGCGGATTGCCGAGGACCAGGGTTTGGAAGCGACGCGGGAGGAACTGCAGGAGCGGGTGCAGGGTATCGCGACGCACACGGGCCGGCCGGTCCAGCAAGTTCGCGCGCGGCTATCGAAGAGCGGCGAGCTACGGGAGATGGAGCGGGCCATCGTCGAAGAGAAGGTGTTCGAGTATCTGCGAGAGCAGTCCGACATCAAGGTAGGGGAATAGCCGGTCGCGGCGGGATTGCGGCCACCAGACAGGAGACGAGACGAGACCATGTCACCCTATGCGCCGTATGTGATCGAGCGTTCGAGTCGAGGCGAGAAGGTCTACGACATATTCTCGCGCCTCTTGATGGACCGAATCGTATTCTTGGGTTCGCCGATAAACGACGAAGTGGCGAACGTCCTGATTGCCCAGCTTCTTTTTCTGCAGGCGGAAAACGCGGACAAGGATGTCTATCTATATATCAACTGTCCGGGCGGCTCGGTATACGCCGGACTGGCGATCTACGACACGATTCAGTTCATGACGGCGCCGGTATCGACGATCTGCATGGGGATGGCGGCCTCGATGGGAGCGCTGCTACTCGGTGCGGGTACGAAGGGTAAGCGCTCGGCCCTACCGAATTCGCGCATCATGATCCACCAACCGTCGGGCGGCTCGCAGGGCACGGCTGCGGACATCGAGATTCAAGCGAAAGAGATCCTGTATGCTCGGGAGCGCATCAACGAGATCCTCGCCGCGCATACCGGCCAATCGATCGAGAAGGTGGCTGAAGACGCAGACCGTGACCGCTTCATGTCACCGCACGAAGCGATCGAGTACGGTCTCATCGACCAGGTGATCAGCAATCAGAGTGACGTCGTCGGGGGCGACGGTAAAGGCTAGTTCGGGAGGCGGTGATGACGACACCCAGCGATAAGCACCTGCGGTGCTCGTTCTGTGGTAAGTCCAAGGAGAGCGTCAAGAAGTTCATCTCGGGCCCGAACGTCTACATCTGCAACGAGTGCATCTC
>JASFLD010000301.1:0-5703 GCA_050118275.1 Gemmatimonadales bacterium | reverse complement strand
CGGCTGTTAGCGAGGCCGATGAGCGTGGTCAGCACTGCGGTGCCCAGCCAAAAGGCCAGTAGTGGTAGCGCGGGCAGACGGAAGCCGAGCTCGAAGAGGAACCTCATGGCGATCCAGCCGGCGAGGGCCGCGAGCATGACACCGGCCAGTCCAGCAAAGGACCCGAGTGCGAAGTACTCGGTGGCGAGCATGCGACGGATGATTCGGGCACGGGCGCCCAGCGTCTTGAGTAGTACCGACTCCTTGGTGCGCTGGTAGCGCGAAGTGGCTATCGCGCCGATCAGTATCACCAGTCCGCTGCCGATGCTGAAGAGCGCCATGAAGCGGATGGCCAGGGCGACCTTGCTGAGGATCGCATCGACGGCCTCGATGATCGTCGTCAGATCGATGACCGATACGTTCGGGTATCCCACGACAAGATCGCGTTGGATCTCCGCCCTTCGTGTCGGGTCGTCCATCCGCGAGAGCATGACCAGGGTCTGCGGTGCCTCATCCAGCACTCCCGGCTCGAAGACGAAAAAGAACCACGGCTCGAAGCGTGCCCAATCGACCTTGCGGATGCTGTTGACCTCGGTCTCCACCGGAACACCCTGGACCTCGAACGTGATGCGGTCGCCGATCCCGACCCTCAGGTCTTCGGCGATCTCTTGCTCGAGGGATACGCGCGCCACCGATGCGGTGTCCTCATCCCCTGTCCGCTCGCCGAACCACTCCCCTTCGATCAGTTGCTCGTTTCCCGTCAGCGTGTCGCGGTAGGTATGGCGGTACTCTCGCTGTAGCGCCCAGCGCGCCGGCCGCGGCCCGCTCGTATCTGCCAGGATCTCCTCGACGCTGCGACCTTTCAGGCGCGTCAGCCGGGCCGGGACGATCGGGGCGCGCTGCAGTACCGGGGCTCCTCGCTGTTCCAACAATTCGGCGACGCCAGCGGCCTGGTCGGGCTGTACGTCGAACAGCAGCATGTTCGGCCTGTCCGGCCTGGCCTCCCTCGTGAACTGGTCGAGGAGGTTCCGCTGTACCACGTAGAGTAGCGCGATGAGGAATACCCCCGACCCGATGGCCAGCGTGACCGCTACGGTCTGATTGTGCGGCCGGAACAGGTTGGCCATACCCTGCCGTACCGCGAAGCGCGCCCGCTTGGGAAAGAACCGGCGTGTCAGCCGCATCACGACGAAGGCCGTCAGCCCGAGAAGCGCCGCGGTGACGATCGCCGCCACGGCGAAGGCGAGCCCGACAAGCGGCCGGGGCGCCTGCCAGACCGTCAGGGCCAGGAGGCCTCCTACCAGCGTGAGGTACGTCCCCCAGCGCCACGGATCACGGCGGCTACTGGACTGTTCGTAATCGCGGCGCAGTGCCCGTAGAGGGGCTACGTCCTTGACGCGTAGCAGCGGCAGCAGCGCGAATAGCAGGGCGACGCCGAGGCCGATGCCCAGACCGGCGACTATCGCTGACCACTCGACCCGGAATGGAACTTCCAAGGGCAAGAAGTCTTGGAGCACATCGGGCAGCACACCCTGCACGCTGAGGCCGAGGGCGACCCCCGCCACGGCTCCCGTGAGACCCATCGCGCAGGCCTGCAGCAGGTAGATCGCGAATGTCTGTTTCTGTCGTGCGCCCAGGCAGCGCAACACCGCCGCGCTGTCGAGTTTCTCGTTGACGAACACGTGCACGCCGCTCGCCACGCCGATTCCGCCCAAGAGGAGTGCGACGAGGCCGACCAGCGCGAGGAAGCTGCTCATCTCATCGAGGCCGGAGGTGAGATTCTCCTCGTACTCGTCGACGGTGTTGTACCAGACGCGGTTCGCCTGGAAGAGCGAATCGCGCGCCTCCAACTTCTCTTTGAGCGATTCGGTGTCGTCGAGCCGGAGGTACGCCTGGTGGAAAGATATGCTGCCGAAGCGGAGGAGGCCGGTCTCATCGACATAGGATGCGGGTATGTAGACGCGCGGCCCGAAGAGCGAACGCAAGCTGATGTCGCCGGGGATCTTCGTGACGGTGCCGGCGATGACGAAACGGGCCTGTCCAATGGCCAACGTGTCGCCCACCGCTGCGTCGAGTTGCACGAGAAGCGCCGGATCGACCAGGGCCTGCCGCGATGATCGAAACTCGTGCCACACCCCGGGAGGCTCGGTGCCGAGCTCGCCGTAAAAGGGATAGCCTCCCGACGGAGCCTGGACCTCGACCAGCCGCGTCAGACCGGACCGCGTCGCCAGCGCCATCGAGGAAAAGGAGAGGACCCGCGAGACGTCGGTGCTATCCGCGACGAGCGAGTCGATGAACGCGTTGATGTCTTCGGTGAATCCCCAGCGGCTGCCCAGTTGCAGGTCGGCGCCCATCAGATCGCGCGCCTGATTGCTCACGGCTGAGACCACGTTGGCCTTGAACGAGTTTATGGCGACCAACGCGGCCACGCCCAGCGTGATCGCGACTATGTACAGGGCGAGGCGGCGCCGCGTTGCCCGCGCCTCCCTTCGCGCCATGGCCAACGTGAATCGGAGGCTCACCGGCGCGCCGCCCTCTCGTCGCTGACGATGCGACCGCCGGACAGTCGGACGATCCGGTGCGCTCTCGACGCGAGCTCGGTGTCGTGGGTGACCAGTACCAGCGTCGTCCCCTCCTCCCGGTTCAGTTTTACCATGAGGTCGATCACGGTGCGGCCGGTGTCCGCATCCAGGTTGCCCGTCGGCTCGTCCGCCATGAGGACCTTCGGCTGGTTCGCGAACGCTCGCGCCAGCCCGACCCGCTGTTGCTCACCGCCCGACAGTTGGGCCGGGTAATGGTGCCCCCGATCTTCGAGTCCCACCCTGATCAGTAGGTCGTGGGCTCTCTGCCTCGCTGCCGACCCGTTCACAGCGGAACTCGACTGGAGCTCGATCGGTACCAGGACGTTCTCCAGCGCCGTCAGGGTGGGTATCAACTGGAAACTCTGGAAGACGAAACCTAGTTTCTCCGCACGGAGAGCCGCGCGCTCGTCCTCCGACAGCTTACCCAGATTCTGGCCATCCAGAGTGACGGAGCCGGCGGAGGGGCGGTCGAGCCCGGCCAGCAGGCCCAGCAAGGTCGTCTTGCCGGAGCCCGAGGGCCCGACGATGGCGACGGCGCCGCGGTCTTCGATCTCCAGGTCGATATCTTTGAGTACCGTGAGTGGCCGGCCGCCGCTCTGGTACGTCTGCTCGAGTGCTTTAGCGATGATCATCATGCGGCGAAAGATACTCGTCTTCGGTCTTCTTGCACTGGTTGCCGCCTGCGGACGCGAGGAACGACCACCGGAGGGCCGTGCACGGGATGTGGAAGCGTCAGCCTCCGATACGAGCCGGCCGGTGGTTCTGTTTCTCGGTACGAGCCTGACCGCCGGGCTGGGCCTCCCGGCCGAGCAGGCCTATCCGGCGCTGGTACAGGCCAAGATAGACTCGGCGGGCCTGGGGTTCCGCGTGGTCAACGCCGGGGTCAGCGGCGAGACGTCGGCCGGGGGCCTGCGGCGGATCGATTGGCTGCTCGGGCAGCCG
This sequence comes from Gemmatimonadales bacterium, assembly GCA_050118275.1. Classification (GTDB taxonomy): domain Bacteria; phylum Gemmatimonadota; class Gemmatimonadetes; order Palauibacterales; family KS3-K002; genus JASFMO01. Next base: position 2,200 of record JASFLD010000301.1, on the reverse strand, counting down.
GTGGCGGTGCTGGTGCTGGAGCTCGGGGCCAACGACATGTTGCGAGGCCAGGACATCGCGGCCATGCGCGCCAACCTGCAGGAGATCATCGATCGCACGCGCGCCGCTCACCCGAACGTCCGGATCGTCATCGCCGGAATGAGGGCGGCGCCGAACTTGGGCGAAACCTACGGCCGCGAGTTCGAGTCGGTATTTTCCGATCTGGCCGAGGCCAACCAGGCGGCCCTCATCCCCTTCCTGCTCGACGGCGTGGCCGCGGTGCCCGAACTCAATCAGCCGGACGGCAATCACCCGACGGCCGAGGGACACGAGATCGTCGCTCGCAACGTCTGGAGGGTCCTGGAGCCGGTGCTCCGCGACGTGCCGCCGCTGCCTGAAGACTAGAACTTGCTTCTGTCGACTGGAGAGGCAGCGCCAGGGGCTGCAGCGCCCGAGAGACAGGACGCTATCTGGTTTTACCGCTGCACGAAGGCCCGGCGGTCCAAATCGTAACCCTCCGGCGGCGTCGGGGCGAGCGCTTCCTCCTCCCAGGCGCGGTCCCGCGATCGTCATTTCTCAACCGCCGCCAATCTTCCAGGGACCCGTAGCTCCATCTCGAGACCGAGCTCTTGGCGATCGAGACCAACCCGGCGAGGACGAAGCGAGTATCGTACTCGTGACTAAGGACGTGGCACCCAACACGAGTATGGGCATGCGCATCTAGACTACCTCGCACACCAGCCCGCTTTCTGCCATCAGCCTTACGTCACCGAGGACGCCGCGCCGAGGATGATGGTGTACTCGTGCATGCGACTCAGCTCTTCCCCCCCGGAGCCATGCTCCGCTCCCTCGATGGCGCGGGCCAGGCGCTCGCGCCGGGCTTCCAGCCGCTCGCGTTGCGCTTCCAACGTCTCCCTCTCGGGCTGATCGTCCGACTTCTTGATCTGCTCCTTGAGCGAGTCGATCTGCTCGATCAGCTCGTCGTGCCTGAACTGCAGGGTCTCTTGCGACTCGGCCTCCTCCGCCTTGTCGAAGACGACCTCCTCCGGCGACGGCTCCTCCGCTTCCGGCTCCCCTTCCGTGACCTCCGGGATGAAACGACTCTCCGGCGCGAAAGCCCGCGTGTTCATGAAGGTCGGCGACACGATCTCCACGCCGCCCTCGTGGAGGGCGTCCAGGACGCCTTCACGTAGCTGCGAGCGCGCCGAGATGAGCTGCTTGACGTCCTTGAGGAGACCCGCCACCCGATAGGTCACCGAGAAATCGCCCAGCTCCTCTATGTGCACGAAGGGCTCCTCGAGCTCGCATTTCTCGGCTGCCTCCAGCATCGAGTGCTCGACCCGTGTCCGCGGGACATCGTAGCCCAGAGAGACCCCGGCCCAGATCAGCGTCCCCGAGCTGCGGATGGTCGTGAGGGGATGCGTCACGATGTAGAGGTTCGGCAGCGTCGTGAGCTCCCGGAACTCCGTCTGTATCTCCGTGTGGAAGAGGCCGCGCTCCGAGACCCGACCGAAATGTTCGCTGACCCGAATGAAATCACCCATGCGGAAGTTCCGCATCACTCGGAGCATGACCCCGGCCAGGGCGTTACCAAGCAGGGTCGTGGATGAGAGGGCGATGGCGGCGCTCGCCACGATCCCGATCAGGCTGAGCAACTGCCCACGCAGCGTGTCGCTGATCGGCAGGACCAGGATGACGATCAGGCCTCCCACGAAGGTCAGCCCGATCATGATCGTCTGGTTGCGGAAGCGGGTACCCTGCGCGAGCCGCTGCTCCCGTTCCAGCAGGCGGTGCACCAGGAACAGCACGATGACCACCGCGGCCACAGCCACCGCGGTGGGAACCAGCCGCAAGGCTCCGGTTCCTAAGTCGAGCAGAGAATGCATGATCCTCGGATCAGAATCGTTGCCGCGCGGGTCGTCAAACGGGCGCGGATCGGACGGCTACTGGTTCGACTCGCGTGGAGGCGCGCGTGAGGGTAGGGATCGCAGATCGAGACGGCGGGCAGGTTATGGGTGACCACGATTTGAACTCCGACTGCATGGCAGCCAGCCGGAGATCCGGATAGCGGTGGCCGTTCCTCTCGCTGGCCGAGGCTGACGCTGCGGCGGCCGGTGGCCTTAACTCCTTATTTTGAATACTCTTAGGGTCTCGAATCTCTCGGGGTTCCGCCAGGCGCTGCGTCAGAGCCCGGCGGCGGGCGGCCCGATGAATGGAAGGA
>JASFLD010000300.1:0-5743 GCA_050118275.1 Gemmatimonadales bacterium | reverse complement strand
GGCTGTTCGCCCGAGGTACGCAGCCGGAAGTAAGTCTCGCCCGCGATCAGCGCCCCGAAAAGCGTCCAGGCGCCCACCACGATGGCCCATCTCAGCCACGGCCGCCCGGGCAATCGTCCCATTTCGAAGTCTTCCAAATCCGTCGCTAGCTCGGCGTCAGGCAAGATGCTATCGCGAACGCATTGTAAGTTGCCAACAGAAGACACGGCAACGACCGCGCGATCAATCGACCCGCGTCCCCGACGAGCGGTTGAGTTCGCCGGTCGAGCCGCAATCCATCCAAGAAGGCCGCGGGACTATTCCCTCGCAACGACGAGCCCCCCTATGGCGACGCAGCAGGGGCTCGTGTTCTCTGATGCTCTGCGCTCAACCCTTGGCGGCGTCGAAGCGCTCGGCCACCGCAGCCCAGTTGACCGTCTTCCACCAGGCCTCGATATAGTCGGGCCGTCGGTTCTGGTACTTCAAGTAATAGGCGTGCTCCCACACATCCAGGCCGAGAAGCGGCGTACGCCCCTCCATCAGCGGGCTGTCTTGGTTTGGCGTGCTCTCGATCAGCAACTTCCCGTCATCGTCCATGGAGAGCCAGGCCCAGCCGCTGCCGAATCGGCCAACAGCCGCGGCGCTGAAGCGCGTGGAAAAGTTGGCGAAATTGCCGAACTCGCCGTCGATCGCTTTGGCGAGGTCACCTGTCGGCTCACTCCCGCCGTTCGGACTCATGACTGTCCAGAACAAGGAATGATTGGCGTGGCCGCCGCCGTTGTTGCGCACAGCCGTCCGGATCCCCTCCGGCACATCGCTCAACTGGCGTAACAGTGTCTCCGGACTCAGTTCAACCAGCTTCGGGTGGCCTTCCAAGGCGGCATTCAACTTACTGACGTAGCCGGCGTGATGCTTTCCGTGATGGATGCGCATCGTCTGCTCATCTATGTGCGGCTCGAGCGCGCTGTAGTCATAGGGGAGTGGGGGAAGCTCGTGCGCCATACCTTTACCCTCCTGTTCAGATTGGGCCTTTTCAATGATATTCGACGGACGAATCATACTGTGAACGAGCGGCTTGTAAACCGGCAACTTCGCGCGGAGGCTCTGGCCGTGCCATGAACGGTTCGGCCGCAGTCGGCAGCCGGCCAATCGGGGAGGTTACAATGTTCCTAGGGCTCAGGACCGTCGCCTACCGGGTCGATGACTTGGAGGCGGCAAAAATCTGGTACGCCAAAGTGCTCGGGATCGAACCGTATTTCGATGAGCCCTTTTATGTAGGCTTCAACGTGGGAGGCTTCGAGCTGGGCTTACACCCGATCGAGGAAGACGAACAGCTGGGGATTGGCGGAGCAACGGTCTATTGGGGCGTGGATGACATCGAGCTGGCGATGGCCACCCTGCTGGAGTATGGAGCGACCTTGCACGGCGAAATTCAAGACGTCGGCGAGGGAATCTTGGTCGCATCGGTCATCGACCCATTCGGAAACCTGCTTGGCGTGATTCGCAACCCGCACTTCACCTTGGCCGACGTCCTCTGATCCGTGACGAGCTCGATCCACGTTGCGGATCTACGGCGTCCAGGACCAGTATTCGGGTCCAATCCGCAGGTTGTGAAGCCACACGTTGGGCCAGGAAGCTCTGAGTAGAACCGCCAGCCACCCGTGCGAGACGGCCAACGTGAACAGGTTCGGGTGGCGCTCGAACAACCGGCACCACACGTAACCACCTGCGAGCGTCATCCCGGCCAGCGCCAGATTGGGATAGTGGAGAGCGGCGAAGGCCATGGCTGAGACGGCGGCTGCGACACGGGGACGGCCGATGGCCTCTCTGATCCGCCGGTAGGTGAATGACTGCAGCGCGTACTGCTGTATCAACCCCCAGCCAGGATAGACCAGCAACGATTTCAGTGCCCTGCGCCCGAAGACGGGCTCGTTGCCAGCCAGCAGACCGATCGATACGACCGCCACCGCGCCCACGACCGTGGCGATTCCAACCTCCCGCAGCGAGGGCGGCAGGTTGTCCACTCGCAAGCCCAGATCTCGCAGCCGGTCTCCGTGGAGGTAGTTCGAGAGAAAAGGGATCACCACGATAACGGCGACGAAGGGGATCTTCAGCCAGTCGTTCCCACTAGGACGGATCAACCAAGCGTAGGCCAATGCCAGGGCGACGAAGGTCGCCGGCTCCCAGGCAGGCCGTGATACGAGCACCGTCCGCCAGCTTTCGATTCTCGATCCCTCCTGCTCGTTGGCTGCCATATCGTTTCCGAAGCGTATCGTACAGGGTGATCAGCGCCGCACTCAGACGTCAATCTTAGGGCGAAAAGTGACCGTAGGAAGGGGTGTTGCGTCCGCGCTACACTCTTGTGGCACCCGTCGGCTTCACGCAACGGCGCGAGGGAATCGGGTGCCCACCGGCCGTCGGCTCGAACCGTTTGCCGGAGGCCCATTGAGGGGCTATATACAGGGAAACTGCAGGGAATACTTGTTGCGTACTCAACCGCTTGGAGGAGGCTCGCCTATGCGGCGGCGCGATGTCGACCCAGGATCGGGCGAAACGAATCCCGTCGACTCCCGTCTCTCAGCCGGCCATGTTCGTTTCCGTACGGAAAGCGAAATGGGGTTGGGCGCGCTGCAGCGTCGGTGGCAAGCCACGCACTCCTCGGCGAAAGGCTGGTCCTGCTTCAAGATCACCATCGATCTTGATCGTCACAGGTGCACGCTGGGGCGGGTGCCGGAGACGGACTATTCGGCGCTGCTTCGAGATCTGGCCGGTAAGACCGACGAGTCGCTGACGCCGCTGCCACCACCTCCCCGGCGCGTCGAGTCGCTGACCTTCGACATCGACATCATCGGGTTGAAGATGTCGCAGGTGACCCCACGGGCTGCCGCTAGGGGCGGCCCGGCGGGCGACTGGCTGGTCGTCCAGGCGTATCTGCCTGGCAGTACCGAGTCCTTTTTACTAGGTGTCAGCAATCGATTCTCCGCCGGCGAAATCGTCGTACCGAAGCCCGAGTCGGGACGGGCGGTGATTCAAGCGCTCTCCCAGGTCTTCGGATAACGTCTTAGACTCGGACACAAGCGAACCCAGTGATCCAGCCTGCTATTCAGGAGGTAGCCGGCCTCTTCCGCGGCGAATTGCGGTGGATGTTGAGTCCCTATCCGGCGCTGATCCCCGAGGACGGCTGGCCATCCATCGGTGTGCTCGACGCACTCTGCCGTAGCCTGCATGATCGCACCGAGCTGACGCCTGGTGAACGCCTGTTTGTCGCGGGAGCCGCCGCGCAAATCGGCGAACTGGTGGATACCTGCTGGCGTGCCTTCGCTTCGGACATCCGGGTCGAGCACGACGCTGAGACCGTCGTCTGCTCTGGGCGGGGTGAGGATGGAGCGACCTACAGACTGCCGCTGGAGAGGGCCATCCTGGCGGTTCTGCGCGATCCACAGACTCCTCAGCATCCGCCGGGACAGTTGCCATTCGCTCCAGTTCGCGGCGAACGAGTACTCGAAGTACTGGCGCTCACGGCCTGCCTGGGCGTAAGTCGTTACGGGGAAGGTAATTGGACGGGCTGCGACGCTAACAATCTCACCCAACGCGTCGATGCGGTCGTGCCGCTGTTGGCATCATCCTGTGGTCAGCACTACGCGCGGCTGTACCCGCAGGAGCTTCTCGGGCAAAGACCCGATCTCTACCGTCAGTTGATCTGGCCACTCACGCTGTGCGATGGAGCGGGCGCATACGAGGCGGCCGGCGCCACCCTGCTGTCATACCTTGATAGCGCTCTCACGAATCTTCGCGGCGCCGCCGGCTTGTTGGAGAACATGGCGCGCTTTCCACTGGAAGCGGTTCGAAACGCCGCGCTCGTGTGCATGATTCTCGATGAAGGAACGGTTCCACCGGCTGACCTGGTGGAGATCGCAACCGACCACTTCCGGGGTCGCGCACCGGGTTTCAGAAAGGCGGCGATCGAACTGGCAGCCCGGCGAGGCCAGAACATCGACTGGACGTGTGGTGGCCCGGGATCCGCCGCACGCTTCCAGTACGAGCGGCAGATGGGGCTTCTCCCTCTCGTGCACCTGACGTACGAGGAATGCATGGAGCCCAGTAACGGCGACCTGGTGAGCGCGTTGCTGGAGGTCAATGCCTACGATGCCGTACGCTCTCTCGATCGTAAACTGAGTGGCCCCGAGCGCTCGCCAGCACTGCTGTTTCAGCTGGCCATGGTTCGGAGGTGGGTGGGCGATCTCGAGGCATCGGAGGCTGTACTGGAGGAGATCGTGCGAACATCGTCCGAACAGCTCGAGCCAGAGTTCTATGTCGAGGCCGGCATCGGCGCCCTCGCCTTGGGCCGGATCGATGACGCGATCACGCGGCTCGAGCGTGCCCGGAATTTGGGCAGTTCCCCGGGTCGAGTGGGCCCTATTCTCGGGCAAGCGTACGCCGCAGCTGGGCGTTGCTCGGATGCCGTAACCGTGTTGGGTGATGCGATCGCCAACGGTCAACTGCGCTCCGATGTCCTCGTGAGCCGGGCGGAGGCGCGGCGGGAGCTGGGCCAGGAAGAAGGCTACGCGCGCGACCTGGCCGCGGCGGCCGAACTCCATCCATTCAACACCCGAGTCGTCGATCAGGTCTTGGCCAGCTATGTAGAAGTCTAGCCTGGCTGGCTCGCTCTAAGGTCTCCAGCGTCCCCGCCGACTCCCAGCCGCCACCGCCCGCGTCACGACCTCCCGAAAGCTGTGTCCCAGGCTGGCAGCAGCGCGCTCCAACGACTCGAAGGACCCTTCCCTCCGGACATACCTCCCACCCTCGGCGTAGGTGGCCACTACGGAGATGCCACCGTCATCGCCGATCTGCCAACTGGCCCAAATTGGCTTCGGGGATTCGTTGTCTGCCGCCAACTCTTCCTTCTCGTCTGTCATTGCCGATCGGACCGAACAAGATGTCGACATGGCAGCCGCTTGGCGAGCCCGGCTGCCCAGGCGCGTGAGGGCGGCGGTTGGAGCCCCGGTCTTTCGATCGGTACGTCCGACCAACTACTTTCGCTGGCGACGCAACCAGAAGAGAGAAGCCCTTTTCATGACGCTCGATACTCAGCCCTCTCGAGGCGAGCCGGCGGATTCTACCGGCGGCGGAAGCTACATCCTTCGCGCTGCAAACCTGACGCGTGAAGTCGAGGGAAAGCGGATCGTCGATGATGTCTCATTCACAATCGGTTCCGGCGACATCGCGGCGATCATAGGTCCAAGCGGTAGCGGCAAGTCTTCTTTACTACGTCTGCTCAATCGTCTCGACGAACCGACGCATGGTACGGTGTTCCTCGAGGGGACGGACTATCGTGAAATCGCTCCGCGCGCGCTGCGGCGACGCGTTGGCATGCTATTGCAGCAACCCTATCTGTTCCCGGGTTCGGTGGCTGCCAATCTCGCATACGGTCCTGAAGCGCAGGGACGGACGCTCTCGCCGAATAGAGCGGTAGAACTCCTCGAACGCGTCGGATTGGCGGGATATGGTGAGCGAGATGTGGCCCGTCTGTCAGGCGGTGAGGCGCAGAGGATCTCCCTGGCTCGCACGCTCGCCAACGAACCGGAGATCTTGCTCCTCGACGAGCCGACTTCGGCGCTCGACGAAGCAGCGCGCCTGGGTGTGGAAGAGCTGATCTGCAACATCATCGAGCGGCGGAACCTCACCTGTATCATCGTGACGCATGATCACGCTCAAGCGGCCCGCATGGCACGGCACTCCCTCCGCCTGGAGGAGGGACGCATCG